>JAUICO010000107.1 GCA_030427825.1 bacterium
CTTGCCGTCGTAGACCTTGAAGTCATGGCCGTTGTGCACGCCGTTGGTCGCGACCAGCCACCCGACCAGCTCGCGCTTGTCGGGCTTGAGGTCGTTGAGGTTGATCGCGACGGTCTTCTCTGGCTGATCGTCCTGATGGGCGCCGACAGGGCGGGGCGCGCCCATGGGCATGCCCATACCACCGCCGCCGCCTCCGACGGGCATGCCTCCTGGCATGCCACCGCCGCCGCCGCCTCCGCCACCGCCGCCGCCAGCGGGACCTTTGACTTTGAGTGCGCCGCCGCCGCCGCCGCCGCCGCCACCGCCCGTGTAGGGTCCGAGTATGCTGGTGGTGTCGAGTCCGCCGCCGCCGCCGCCGCCGCCGGCCGAGCCCGGAGTACCTGCGCCGCCGTCGCCGCCGGCCTTCGCGCGCCAGTCACCGTTGCCGATAACCACGCCATCACGCTGGCTGTCGGGCGTGGTGCCTCCGCTGCCGTCCCTGCCGTCGCTTCCGTCTTCGCCGTCCTGGCCCATACCGGGACCCGAGCACTCCGCGATATCTGCAGCGCTCGAGTCGCTGCAACCGCCGCTGCCGCCGATCCCGCCGTTGTTGCCGGAGCCGCTGTCTGTGCCTTTCATCCCGCTACGGCCGTGAATCAGGGCTTCGTTTCCGCCGCCGCCGCCGTTGCCGCCGTCGACTGAGACGTCGCTGCCGCTCGAGAGGGTGAGGCCGCAGCCGGTGCCGCCGAGACCGCCGGGGCTGGTAGCTCCGGAGCCGGATGTCGTGGCGTCGCCCTGCGCGCCCGGGTTACCACTCTCGGCTTGAACCGGCACAAAGATGATGTCCGGTGCAACGGAGCCGCCGTCACCTGCGATGATCGTGTTCTCTTCGATCGTGACGATGCCTGAGCAGCCGAGCACAAGAATTCCGCGGGAGCTGCGATCTGCGAGTCGATTCGTGAAGCTGGCGGTGCTGTCCGCGGCGTGAACCTCGAAGCCCTGCACCGAGCTGCGGGCGGTCATGCTTTCGACGCGGACGCCGACCGGTTCCGGCGAATGAATCACAGTGGTATTCGCGTCGCTTCGTTGCCAGTCTGTCGGTGAGTACAGGCCTGCGAGGTGCAGTCCGCCGCCACGCATGACGACGGCCTCTTCGTATCCGCGTGCGAGGCTGCCGGTGCCGGAGACGAGGACCTGCGTCGCGCCGCGGCTTGCGGCGAGCAGAATGCCGGCGTTGATCTCAGAAACCGGTGCGTCCTGTGTTCCGTCGCCACCTGACGCGGCCGCCACAGAGACGAAGACGGCCTTGCTGATGTCGCCGTCGATGCCGTCACAGTTTCGGTCCAGGAATTCCATATCGGGGAGATCGGTGGCGCCCGGCTTCACCTCTGCCAGCTGGTCGTTGCAGTCCTCATTGTTGTCGCTGAGGTTCACGTCCTGGGTGCAGTCGAGCAGCGATGTCTCAGTGGTTGTTTCGGAGCCGAATCCGTCGCCGTCTTCGTCAACGTAGCAGAGCTCGAGCCCGTCGCAGTTGTCGTCGCGTCCGTTGGCGGGAGTCTCAATATCTGCCGGAGCGATGAGGGGAACACAGCTGACGGTGTTCGCGCTGCACGTCTGCACGCCCTCGCTGCATTGGTTTGACAGCCCGGTGGTGCAGCTGTCGCCCGCGCCTGCGGAGGCTCCATCGATGGTTCCGGGGTTGCAGTCGTTGTCGATTCCGTCGCAGATCTCCTGGGCGCCGTCGTAGGCGGCTGCTTCGTTGTCGTTGCAGTCGCCGGCGACGGCCACGTAGCCATCGGGCGCAGAGCACGCCTGTACGGTGTCGTTCGGGTCACCGAACGTGTCCCCGTCGATGTCGCGATAGAAGGTCAACAGCGAGGGGTCTCCGGGGGGCGGATCGTTGTCGATCTCGCCATCGCAGTCGTTGTCGGCGCCGTCGCAGATTTCATGGTCGAGGAAGGGCGGGTCAGTGGGCGCCAGACAGACGTTGGTGTTCGGGTCACGCTCACCGTTTGCACAGACGCCGTTGCTGTTGCCCATGAAGTTGCAGGAGTTTGCGCAGTCGGCGTCGGCCAGGTCGGTGGCGCCGTCGCAGTCGTTGTCGATGCTGTCGCCACAGTTCTCGGCGACGGCTTCAGGGCCGATGCACGTCAGGCCGACATCGTCGCCCGGCGAAGCGCTCGAGCTGCAGGTCCAGACGCCGGCTGTGCAGGCACCGCGGCTGCCCGGCGGCGTGCAGTCGACGCCGAGGTTCCCCGAGGGATCGCCGGAACCGTCGGGAGTACTGGGGTTGCAGTCGTTGTCTACGAGGTCGCAGAGGTCCGGTGCGTCGGTGTAGGCGAAGAACTCATCGTCATTGCAGTCGCCGGCCTGCGCGGCGGTCGCTGCCAGCGGTGCGGCGCAGCTGGTCCCGGGGGTGACCGTCACGAAGACTGAGGTGCCGAAGGTGTCGCCGTCGTTGTCGGTGTAGCAGACATCGAAGCCATCGCAGTCGTTGTCGATACCGTCCGCGGGAAGCTCCGGCGATGAGGGGTTCACGGTGGTGAGTGCGTCATCACAGTCGCTGTTGTCGGTGACCCATGGGTGCTCATCGGTAGGGGGCGCGCAGGACACGGTTCCATCAACGCTGTCATCGCCTGCGCCGTCGCCGTCCACGTCAGGGAACCACGTCGCCGGCTCTGCTCCGTCGTCAACAAGGTCATTGCAGTCGTTGTCTTCGCCATCGCAGACCTCAGAAGCCTCGGGGCTGATGGTGTCTGTGGTGTCGTCGCAGTCGTCGGAGTTTGTGACATAGCCGGCGAGGGCGATGCATGTGAAGACGTCGACGTCGGGGTCTCCGTATCCGTCCTCGTCCTCGTCGCGGAAGATCTGGAGAAGGTCGATGCCTTCGTCCGCCAGGCCGTTGCAGTTGTTGTCGACTGTGTCACAGATCTCCTCGTTGCCTGGAAACTTCTGGCCGTCGGAGTCGTCACAGTCCCCGTCGAGCGCCGAGTAGCCGACGGGCTCCTCGCAGGCGGGGATGGACGAGTCGGAGCGGCCAACACCGTCGCCGTCTTCATCCAGGTAGTAGGTCTGAGGCTCGACGCCCTCATTCGTGGCGCCGTCGCAGTCGTTGTCCTTGTTGTCGCAAATCTCGGTGGCGCCGGGGTTCACGGTCTCATCAGCCTCATTGCAATCGAAGTTGATGCACGCGGGGCCGGTGCCATAGCCGTCGTTATCCGGATCGTGACACTCGGCGCAGGTGCCGGACTCCGGCGTGCAGATGAAGGCTTCTTCTGTGGCGCCGGCCGGTACGGCTGCGGTGCATGAGAAGCCGGTCGGGCAATCTGTGTTGTTCACGCAGAGGGGCAGGCAGGCGAGGCCGTCACCGACGGCGCCGCACACTGCATTCGGAGCGCCACAGTCTTCCGTAATCGCACATTCGGTGCAGGTGATCGCCAGCAGGGGCACGCACGCGGGCGAGCAGGCGTCGAAGGGCACTGCGTTTCCGTCATCGCAGACTTCTTCGGCGTCGACGACGCCGTCACCGCAGCGCGGCAAAGAGCAGTCCAGGCGGCAGGCATCCGGAGTGGTGTCGCTGTTGTTGTCGCCGTCGTCACACTCCTCTTCGTCTTCGAGCGTACCGTTACCGCAGTTCGGGTCCACGACGTCGGCGTCCGCGTCCGGGACATCGGCGACGTCCGGTGTGTCCGGCGTGTCCGCTGTATCCGTCGTGTCCTGTGTATCCTCGACGTCGCCTCCGGTGTCGCCGCCTGCCACGCAGAAGTTGCGCAGGCAGCGCTGACCGGAGGCACAGTCGTCGTCCGCTGTACAGGAGGTGGGCTCCGCCAGATCGACGGAGCAGGCCGCGAGGCTTGCGGCAAAGAAGAGGACGCATAGCGCCAATACAGCGCTGAATCGTGTGCTGAAGGGCATGATCACAATGGTGCTTCAGTCGTATTGAGAAGAGACAGACGCCACCAGCATGGCAGGTTTTGGCGTCTGCCGCGATATATCGGTGCGCCGGGGTGGCTGCAACGCTTCAGAGATCGTCAAAGCGGCCCCCGCGGCCCCGTCCGCCGGCGAAGCGTGAGGCTCCCTCAAGGGCGCCGTCCAGCACGGTCATCCCCCGCGCGAACTCAGCGGCCAGCCCGGCGTCTGCGTCGTGTTCGAAGGCCGCGCGCGCGGAGGCGAGATCGGCGCGGAGGCAGGCCTGCGGAAACCGGGCGATCTCCGCCGCCCACTCAAGCGCTGCGCTGAGCGCGCCTCCCGTGTCCACGACACGGTTTGCCAGTCCGATCGCCAGCGCTTCGTCGGCCTCGACCGCTCGGCCGCTGAGGATCAACTCGAGGGCGCGTCCGCGACCCACGATCGCAGGCAGCCGATGCGTGCCGCCGTCGATCAGGGGCACGCCCCAGCGCCTGCAGAAGACGCCGAATACAGCGCTGCGGTCGATGATGCGAACGTCGCACCACAGGGCCAGCTCAAGTCCGCCTGCGACGGCGTAGCCCGAGATCGCCGCTATTGTCGGCTTGCGTGTGCGGATCCGTGTCGGGCCCATCGGTCCGTCGCCGTCCGCTTCGAGTCGCGGCGGATCTCCATCGGTCAGGGCCTTGAGGTCGGCGCCGCCACAGAAGTGCCCTCCGGCCCCTGTCAGAACGATCGCTGTGACGGCATCGTCAGCGTCCGCCGCGCGCACAGCCTGCGAGAGCTGGGCTGCGGTCGCCCGGTCGACGGCGTTGCGTCGCGCCGGGCGATCGATGGTGATCACGGCAGCGCTATGGGCCATTTCAGTGTGTACTGTCATCGTGTGAGCCTCCCCGGTCCTTGACTGTGGCCGCGGATCGAAATTGGTGCAGCGCCATGACACTACTACTTCAGGCGCTGCACTTCGCCGCCCAAAGACATCGCGACCACCGGCGAAAGGGACACGATGGCGCGCCATACGTAAACCATCTCATCGAGGTCGCGCGGATTCTCGCTGACCATGGCATCGATGACGAGGTGCTTCTCGCCGCCGCCGTGCTGCACGACAGTATCGAAGATGTTGGAGTTACCCACAAAGAGTTGGCGGCGCGTTTCGGCGCTGCTGTTGCCGGGTACGTGCTTGAGGTCAGCGACGACATGGACCTGCCGGCCGTGGACCGAAAGGCCGGCCAGATTCAACGTGCGCCGACGCTTTCAACCGGGGCGCAGCAGATCAAGGTGGCAGACAAGATCAGCAACCTGCACGGGATCATCAACTCTCCGCCCACGCGCTGGTCCCATGCGCGGAAGATCGGATACTTTCGATGGGCGCACGAGGTGGTCTCTGCCTGCTCAGCAGCGGCACCGGCGCTGCGTGCGACATTCGACTCGGTGTACCGAAACGGCATGTTTCTGCTGGAGTCCGCGCCGACTGAATGACGGTTCATTCTCGGTTGACGCACTGCGACATGCGCTGCTAAAGCCAGCGCTCCGCTGCCTCGTGGACCGCCTCGGACCCGCCGTTGAGCGCCCCCCGGTCGCCCGCAGGCGCCGAAAAGCGCTTGCCCGGCAGGAGAAGCGGATTCAATGACGGTGGCGCGGATGGGCCGCACCGCAGCGACGACACTCTTTAACCTCGGATATACAGACGATGAGCCATTCAACCGACGCATGGGTACTGCACCGTGGAGAGGGCCCGAACGCGGGTCGCACTGAGCTGGTACGAGAGCAGTTCGAGTTCTCGGATATCAGCAATGAAGAGTGCCTGGTGCGGCCGCTCTATGGCTGCTGGGAAGGCAACATGAGCCACGCGTTGGAGCGCAAGCCGGTTGATATCGCGGCACAGCGCGGCGAAGATCGCGTTGTGTTCGGAAACGCCGGCGTCGTTGAGATCATTGAGTGCGGCGCGAACGTCACGACAGTGAAGAAGGGCGATATTGCGATCCTCTTCTGTAACGGCCTCTGGGATCAATACGGCTACCCGGAGCGGATCTTCGCCTACGATGCGCCGGGCACCATCGGCGTCTGCGCGAAGACCACGAAGATGCACCAGAAGCAGCTGATTCCGGTCCCGAAGAACACGAAGTACGGTCTGGAGCGTTGGGCTGCTTTCAGCCTTCGCTACCCCACCGCCTGGTCAAACTGGCGTCTGGCGATCGGTACCCTTCGGCTACAGCTGAACGAAACGGAGCTGCCGACTCCGACCGTTTGGGGTTGGGGCGGTGGTGTGTCTCTCGCCGAGCTCCACCTCGCACGCCTTCAGGGCTGCAACGCCACGCAGATTTCGTCGCGAGATGAGCGTCTCAAGGTCGCCCGCGACCTGGGCATCACGGCCCACGACCGTACCGCCATTCGCGCGCTCAACTACGACGAGAAGCGCTACCGAAGCGACGCTGAGTACAAGGAGAAGTACCTCGAAGCGGAGCGCACCTTCCTCGGTTGGGTGAACGACGAGACCGACGGACAGGGCGTCAACATCTTTATCGACTACATCGGCACGCCTGTGCTGCGCGCGACGCTGAAGGCGTTGGCTCGTCAGAGCGTCATCGCGACCGCCGGATGGAAGGATGGGATGTACCTGAAGTTCCTCCGGGCGCTTGAGTGCATCAACCGCCATCAGCACATCAACACGCACTACGCGCGCTACACTGAAGGTGTGCAGGCCGTCGCGTTTGCTGAAGCAAACGAGTGGCTGCCGCACGCTGACGACTACGTGTACTCCTTCGACGAGATTCCGAAGTGTGGCCACGACTACGACGCCAACAAGTTCGTCTTTTTCCCGGTCTTCAAGGTCAACGACTGATCGGGTCCAATGCGCCGGATCGGTAGTCGCCCCGACGCACGACGAGCAAACCATGACCGCCGGCCGGACCGGCAGCATTCGCTACATGGAGAGAGAAGATGGATAAGTTTGAGAGCCTGCGTCAGGACATTGCACAGATTCAGTCGCGCCATCGTGGCCGCGCCGAGATGATGCGGGGCATGAAAGTGCCGTATTATCGGCGTGGTGAGATGTCGATTCCGGCTTTCAAGATGAAGCCCGGCGGCAACGTCGAGACCGACGGGCGCGCGCAGAGCCTCAAGCTCATGGGCAAGGCGGCGGTGTTTCCGATCGACTTCTTCTTCTACGATCTCGAAGACGCGGCGCCGGACAACGCCGACTACAAGGTGTGGTCGCGAAAGTTCATCGTCGAAGCGCTTACGACCAACGACTACGGCGACCGTGTCGTTGCGTTCCGTCCAAACAACATTCGCACGGCGTACTTCGAGCAGGACGTTATCGAGGTTGTCTCCGGTGCAGGCCATCGCCTGAACGCGATGGTGATTCCGAAGACGGAGTACGCCGAAGAAGTGCAGGATATTGTTAACATCGTACGCCAGGTGCAGCGCATCCAGGGCAACGACAACGACATCCAGCTCGAGGTTCTGATCGAGTCGCCACGCGCGTTCATGGAGGCCGAGAAGATCGCCGCCATTGACGGTGTGTCTGCGCTCATCTTCGGGGCCTGGGATTTCGCACGCACCATTGGCGGCAAGGTGACGGCTGATGGCTGGATCTACGACCAGGGTACGGCGCGTCAGCTGCTTCCGATCATCGCAGGCGCACACGGCAAAGATGCCGTCGACGCTGTGACAGGAACCCTGCCCATTCGCCCGAAGATGCCGGAAGGTGTCTCGGTTGAAGAGTACAAGGCTGCCCTCAATCTCTCGGCGGACGACCCCGCCGCCGCGAAGTTTGGTGAGGCCTTTGTCGACGGACTGCGTAAGAAGGAACGCGCACTCGGCCTCGCTCGTCGTGACGCAGAGAGCTCACGTGCCTGCGGATACGCCGCGAAGTGGATCCTGCACCCCGACCAGATTGAGCCGATTCACGCGGCCTGGTCTCCCGCACGTGAGGAAGCCATGGCGGCTCTCACGCTGACGGCTGACTACGCACGTGCAGCCATGAGCGGATCCGGCGCAGAGGTCGACAACGACCGCCTCGCAGACAAGGCCGTCATCGGCACGGATTGGTGGGTTGTGCGCGCGGGACTCCGCGCCGGCACCATCACCGGTGAGGATGTGGCGGCGACCGGGTTCACAATGGATGAGCTCGAGCGCACCTGCGTGACGCACGACGAGCACAGCCAGCTCGGCTGAGCGGAGGCGGCAGGCCCCGTTCGCGTCCGGACCCGGAAGGCCGGCGCACACAGGTCGGGCACCGGAGAATCCGGCCGTGCGTCGGATTCGGCCGTGGTTCAAACGAATGACGAAACGAACAGACAAAGGAGCCTGAATGACTCTCGCGAATGCAAGGATAGCGGTTCAGCCGATCGCAGATGCGGTCGAAGCGATGGGCGCGGGCCTCGCGGCACGATGCGAAGAGGGCGGTCGGCTCTCTCGCTCCCGCCTCGACGCGATGCAGCCCGAGGCCTTCGAGTACGCTCGCTCACTCGCTGATGTTGAGACGGCCCTGGCCGGCCTGACCTTCGCCGAGCGCCTGCAGTCCGACTACGAAATCGGCCTGGCGGTTGTGTATGCGGCGATGTGTGTGCGTGCTGTCGGCGCGCGTGCGCTCTTTTCGCCCGCAGCATACAATCTGAGCGCAGATGTTACGGAGGCGCTCAGGCCCCCACTGGCATGGGCAGAGTCGGTGCTGGCGACCGATCGCCTCAGCGCCATTGCCGAAGAGCTGGTTGGTCGCAGCGACCCGTCGGGACGCTACGGTCTGTCGGACGAACACGAAGAGGTTCGCAGGCTCTTTGCGCGCTTCTCCGATGAGCGCGTAGCGCCCCTCGCAGAGCACATTCATCGCCACGATGACATCATCCCCGAGGATCTGATTCGCGAGTACGCTGAGCTTGGCGTGTTTGGAATCTCGATTCCCGAAGAGTTCGGCGGATCGATGGTCGACAATCTGACCATGTGTCTCGCTACCGAGGAGTTGAGCCGCGGTAGCGTGGGTGCGGGCGGCAGCGTAATCACACGCCCCGAGATCTGCGCCAAAGCGCTCATGAAGGGCGGCTCGGAAGAGCAGAAGAAGAAGTGGCTGCCACGCATCGCAGCAGGGCAGGAGCTGGTCAGCGTCGCCGTTACTGAACCGAATGCCGGGTCCGATGTGGCCGCGTTGCGCGTCACGGCTCGACCCGTTGAAGGCGGCTATGTCATCAATGGCGAGAAGACGTGGTGCACTTTTGCCGGCAGGGCGAGCGTGTTCAGCCTGCTCGCGCGGACGGGTACGACCGAGTCCAAACACCGCGGTCTGACGTTGTTTCTCGTGCCGAAGCCCGCGAAGATCTCCAAGGACGACCACCATCACTTCCGACACGAGCAGGAGGGCGGTGGCTCTGTAGAAGGGCATGCCATTCCGACGATGGGATATCGCGGCATGCACTCCTTCGCCACCAGCTTCGACAACTACTTTGTGCCCGCCGAGAACCGGATCGGAGAAGAAGGACAGGGCTTCAAGTTGCAGATGGCGGGCTTCGCCGGCGGCCGAATCCAAACCGCAGCCCGCGCTGTCGGGTTGATGGAGTCGGCGCTGCGCGCCGCGATCGCATACGCAAACGACCGAAATGTGTTTGGTCGTCCCCTTGCGACATTCTCAATGACACAGGCAAAGCTGGTGCAGATGGCGGCAACCGTCATGGTGAGTCGCCAGCTGTCATATCGCGTCGCCGAGATGATGGACGAAGGGCAGGGGCAGATGGAAGCGTCGCTCGTGAAGCTCAAGAGCTGTCGCGACGCAGAGTGGCTGACCCGCGAAGCGCTGCAGCTGCACGGCGGCATGGGCTACTCCGAAGAGTACGCCGTCAGCCGCTATTTCGCTGATGCGCGGGTGCTCAGTATCTTTGAAGGCGCTGAGGAGGTCCTGGCGCTGTCCGTGGTGGCACGCCAGAAACTCAGCGCAATAATCGGAGCGTAAGTCGATGAACAAGGGCTGGCAGGGCAATTTCTTCGAAGATTTCGACCTGGGGCAGCAGATTGCGTGCCCCACGCCACGCACTGTGACTTCAGGCGACGTGAGTGCATACATTGCGCTGACCGGCGACCGGACCGCGCGCTTCTGTGGTCCCTCCGGATTGCTGCATCCGCTTGTGACTTTTCATGTCGTGTTTGGTCAGACCGTTCGGCACATTTCGTTCAACGCGCGAGCGAACCTCGGCTACGCAGGAATTCGCTGGCAGACGCCCGGACGGCTCGGAGACACACTTTCCATCGATATCGAAGTCGTTGGCCTCAAGGAGAACTCCAACGGAAAGACCGGCGTTGTTTGGGTTCATAACATCGCCCGCAACCAGGACGGCGAGGTCGTGCTCTCGTTTTTTCGTTGGGTGATGGTTCGCAAGCGCGGAGCAGAGCCCACACGCTGGGCAACCGAAAGCGTCGTGCCCGAGATGCCGGCACAGGTCGCTGCATCGGACCTGGTTGTGAGCGCCGAGTCGATGCCCACGCAGGCACAGAGCGGCGGACGCTTTGCCTTCGAAGACTACGCTGCCGGCGAGCGTGTGCTCCACTACGACGGTATGGGCGTAAACGACAGCGATCACATGAGCTTCACGAAGCTGTTTCAGAACAGCGCGCGGGTACACTTCGATCGAATCCTCACCGACGGTAGCCCTCTGGTGTACGGGGGCGTGCCCATCAGCCTCGGATATGCTCTCGCCCTGAACGGCTTTGAGAACCGACTCGGTATCGCCGCGATCAACGCCGGCAGTCACACCAACCCGCTACGCGGGGGCGACACGGTGTTCGCGTTCACCGATGTCATTGAGTGCGTGGACCTTCCCGGCACGCCGGCCGGCGCGCTTCGTCTGCGCATGGTGTGCACGAAGAACCTGAATGTCGCTGACGAGTCGGACCCTTCGGCGTTCGAGATTCAGACGCCGGATCCGAATCGTCCGGGCCGCAGCCGGTATCACAGTGCAGTGATCCTCGATCTGGACTACTGGGAGCTGATGCCGAAGCGCGCTTCTCTGCGCTGAAATTGCTTTCGCTTTCTGCGTATTGGAGCAGCCGTGGTTGATGTAGGAACCAGCATTACGATTCGTGTGCCCGCCTCAACCAGCAATCTTGGCGCCGGTTTCGATGTGCTCGGGCTTGCGCTGGGAATGCACCTGACCGCCAGCCTGGAGGTCACGGCTTCGGGTCTGGACGTGCAGATTGACGGAGACGGCGCGGACCGCCTGCCGCGGGATGCGAGTAACCTGATCGTCAGGATGATGCTCGAAGAGGCAGGGCATCCGAAGATGGGTATCCGCCTGCGCACGCACAGCAACATCCCTCTGACTCGCGGCTTCGGTTCCAGCGGGACAGCCGCCATCGCAGGCGTGGCATTGGGACACTTCCTGAAGCACGGCGAGCTGCCGGATCGACAGGCGGTGCTGAGGCGAACCACCGCATTTGAGGGGCACCCGGACAACGTGTCGGCGTCCATCTTCGGCGGCCTCACGGTCAGTGCACAGATCGATAACGACGTCGTCTGTCGCACTCTGCGCCTGCCGGAATCAACGAAGATTGTCGCCGTCGTGCCGGAGTGTGAGCTCTCTACAGAAGCGGCGCGGGCGGCGTTGCCGGTGGCATATAGCCGCGGTGATGTCGTGTTCAACCTTCAACGGCTTGCCATCTTGATGACCGGCCTGATGTCCGGAGACAGCGAGTTGCTGTCTCACGGTGTCGATGACCGACTTCATCAGCCATATCGCTTCGGCCTCCTGCCCTCGATGCGGGATGTGGCAGACGCGATGTCTTCGACAGAGGGGTGCCGGGGCGCCTTCATCAGTGGCGCCGGGCCGACAATCGCGGCGTTTGCGACCGGCAACGGTGACGCGATCGGAGGCGCCGGCGTGCGGGCATTCGCAGACGCAGGAATTGGTGCGGAATACCGGCTGCTGGAACCCGACTACGCCGGCCTGGTTCGCATCGACGGCTGAGCCGGCCCTGGGAGGCAGCTGGCAGCGTGCGCCTTGCGGTAGCGTGCTTTCGTGATCATGCACAAAGTGTCGCCGCGATTGCGACAGAGGTGATGAAAGTCCGGCGAGGCCCGCTCACAAAGTGAATAGGAGCCGCGCCGCACACGTCTCATCCAACCCAAATGGATGAGGAGCCCCGGAATGCCGGCCGGAAGGCGGTATGGACGAGGCGACACCTCTGCGGCGTAACGCCGCGCACTTTGATCGGCCCGAGCCCGGTCACAGGAGACGAGTCATGTTGCGACAGGAGCGAAACGAAGTTGGCGCGAAGGAGGCAGGACGGATCCACGCTCAGGCCGGAGTCCTTTCACTCTTTATGATGCTGGCTGCGACGCCCTTCGTGGCAAAGGTGGTCAGTCTGATCGGTGTAGGCGGAGCGCTGGGGAGCCTGGTGAGCCTGGCCGCGGTTTCGTTGGCGGGGGTCGTGACCTGGCGCCTTACCGGTAACAGCCTCCTGCGGCAGCGGCTCGTCGACGAGCGTGATGAGCAGGGACAGCGCATCCGCGCCGCGGTGTCTGAGTCCGCAAGAAGCAGCGTTCGTCAGTCCTGAGAAAAGGCCGACATGCTCATCTGTTCATGCGCGGCGAGGACGGCCAGCTCGTACCCATTGTGCGACTCGATCCAGCTGCGGGTGCTCTCGGCGCTCTGCTTGAAGCGGGCCAGGCCATTGCGGCCGAACTCAGCACGAATCCAACGTTCGAAGAACCATTCCTCGCGTTCCCTGATGCGCGCCACTGCGTCTGGAGCGGCTACAGCTTCGATGGCGTCGACGACTTCGTCGATGCCCAGGCCCGTCAGAGCGCTGGTGCGCAGCACAGGCACCTCGTCGCCGTCCGGCCTGGCAAGGGAAAGCGAAGCGCGCAGGGAGTGGTAACTGCGGCGGGCGGCGCGCTCCTCGTCGCACTTGTTGAGTACGATGACGTCGGGAATCTCCATGATTCCCGCCTTCATGAACTGAACGCGGTCGCCGGCCATCGGCTGCAGGATCAGGAATACGGCGTCTGAGACCCGCTGGATTTCGACCTCGCTCTGACCGACGCCAACCGTTTCAATGAAGAGGGTATCGAAGAGGCGTGACAGGACGCGTACCACCGGCCAGCTGGCGCGGCTGAGGCCTCCGAGCTCGCGGTCAGAGGCCTGGGAGCGAAAGTAGAGGCGTGATTCTCCGACCGGAAAGCGAACTCGGGTTCGGTCGCCGAGCAGCGCTCCGCCGGAGATTGCGCTGCTCGGGTCGACGGCGAGAACAGCGGCGCGAGCCGATGTGCTGCGGGCGACGAGGCGCATGGCCAGCTCGCCGCAGAGGGTGGATTTTCCGGCGCCCGGTGTGCCGGTGATACCGATAATCGTCGCGTGGCGCGCTCGGTCATCGGCGTCCAGAGCAGCGAGCACAGCAGCCTGATCGACGAGCTTGTCGACGCGGTGATCCTCGAAGAGGCTGACCAGCTTGGCGGTGGCGCGTTTGCTGCCGTTGAGGGCGGGCTCAACCCATGAAAGATGGGCGCTCACTCCGCAGCCTGACCACCGGCTTCGACGACGTCCATGATTCGTTCCATCACGTCTGTGAGCGAATAGTCGGCCGGCGTGAAGATGTCGGAAATCCCGGCGCCGCGTAGGGCCTCGAAGTCTCCGGCAGGGATGATTCCGCCAAACACAACCGGCAGCTCGCCACCGGCGCCTGCTGCCGACAAGGCGTCCATCATCTGCTCTGCGATCTCGATGTGTGACCCGGAGAGAATCGAGATACCGATGACGTCAGCGTTCTCTTCGACAGCGCTGTTGACGATCTCGTCGACGCTCAGACGGATGCCCGAATAGATGACATCGAAACCGACGTGGCGTGCCGACACGGCGATGACTTCAGCGCCGTTCGAATGCCCGTCTAGGCCCGGCTTTCCGACCACGATTCGCGGTCGGTGGCCGTGATTGCGGCTGAAGGACTCCGTGCGCTTTCGCAGGGCGATGACGCGATCATCTTCCAGCGATAGCTTTTGCCCGTCGATGCCCGTAACGGGTCGATACTCGCCGAACACTTCGCGCAAAGCACCGGCCCACTCGCCGGTTGTGACACGGGCCATGGCGCATTCGATGGAGGGTTCCATCATGTTGGCGCCGCTGCGGGCGGCCTCTTTCAGCGCGTAGAGCGCCGCAGTTGCGCGGGCGCTGTCACGTGTATTGATGGTCGCTTCGAGGGCATCGAGGGCTTTCTGCACTTCGGCCGTGTCGACCTTGAATATGCCGCCGTCTGATGCGGAAACGAGGGGGGATTCGATGCCGTCGGTCCATCGGTTCACACCAACAACGGTACGCTCTCCGGCGGCGATCTCACTGACCCGCTGGGACATGGAGCGCACCAACGCCGACTTCATGTAGCCCGACTCCACCGCGGCCTTCACGCCGCCCATCTCGACGATACGATCAATCTCTTGTCGCGCCTGCGCCTTGAGCTCGGTGACGCGGGACTCGATGACATGGCTGCCTTCAAAGATGTCCGGATACTCGAGCAGGTCGGTCTCGTGTGCGAGGATCTGCTGCAGTCGAAGCGACCACTGCTGGTCCCATTCTCGGGGCAGAGAGAGGGCCTCGTTCCACGCCGGCAGCTGCATCGCGCGACAGCGCGCGTTGCGGCTCAAGGTCACACCGAGTGCCTCGATGAGGATTCGCCAGGCGTTGTTCTCGGGCTGGGCCTCTGTGAGCCCCAGGGAGTTGACCTGCACACCATAGCGAAAGCGGCGGTAGCGGGGATTCTCGACGCCGTAGCGCTCCCGCGTGATCTCGTCCCACAGTTCGGTGAACGCACGCATCTTGCAGGTCTCTTCGACGAATCGAATGCCGGCGTTCACGA
>JAUICO010000108.1 GCA_030427825.1 bacterium
CAGAAAGGAAGAGACGAACTGATGAGAGCCCTCCTGCTGTGTATCGCCACGACCCTGGCCCTCTCCGCCTGCATCGATGAACCGATCATCACGGACTGTGAACTGAACATTCCGCCCGGCTATCTCGACCCCTGCTCCGAGGACACGCAGTGCGGCACCTGGCTCTGCATCGACGACCGATGCACCGTCCCGTGCCAGACCGACCAGGAGTGCCCGGTGTCGAGAACTGACGGCGCCAACTTCTACGCCGAGTGCAACGACGGGCTCTGCGGTGCCTTCGCCTGCGACTGAGACGCGATTTCTGCCAAGAATCCGCGTGTCACAGCCGCCTGTGCTAGGCTAGAGCGCACTCTCCATGACTACATCGTCTTCCAACAGCCGACCCCATAAGGTCGAGATCACAAACCCCTATGATGGCGGCTTCATCGGGGACCCGTGTGATGATGCGAACCCGTGCAGGCCGGCGTTTCAGTGTCTGACCGAGTTCGGCTCCGGCGACGGCGCATATCCCGGCGGCTTCTGCACCGGCATCTGCCCCAAGGAGCTCTGCTACGACGACCCCGGCTACTCGTGGACTCGCTGCGTACGTTTTCCAGAGGAGGAGCAGGCCATTTGCATGATGGAGTGCGGTGGCGACGAGGGCGCAAGCTGTCGCGACGGCTACACCTGCGAGCGGGTCAGGCGCTCTGATCGAGACGGCTCGCGGTACGTGTGTGTGCCTGAGGAGCGCGCCGCAGGACGCGCCCTCCGCGACCTGCGGCGAGCCTCGCGAATCCGTGGCGAAGCCGAACACTCCGCCGAGCGACTCGGCGAGACGGTTCCGGTCGCTGCGGCTCCGGACACCGCGTCGACGGCTCCCACACCCGGCGGCGCACCGACGCCCGGAGCCCCTGCCGCCGGTCGAAACGCTGCACGGACCAGCCGCGAAGTAGAGGTTCCGGAGAGCCCGCGGGACCAGAGCAGCTTTGTCGATCTGCTCGGCCCCGTCGTCATCGCCGTGGCAGCAACCGCCCTCCTCGCGGTCCTTCTGTTTCGCCGACGCCGCCACATCTTCACCGGCGGACACCGTCTCGACGTCGATCGCAACAAGACGCCGCTCTCAAAGGTTCGCGCCGAGAGCCCCGACGCAGAGCCGCGCCCCGAACCCGAGGTTCGTATCGGGCCACGGACTCGGGTCCTCTCGCCCATCGACGAAGAACGCCTGCGGCGTCAGCGGGCGGACGCGGGCGGCACCGCCGGGCGCATTCAGGACCACCTCGCGGTCGGTGACATGCGCCGTGAGCTACGTGAGCCTGAAACCAGCAGCGGCCGTATTCTGCGACGTCACGCTACGCGCCCTCTGATACGCAGGCCCGCGCCACTCATCGAGTTCGTCGATGACAGCGAGCTTCTCAACGACGAGCCTGAGGTGGTGCCCCACAAGCCCGCGGAGCCGCCACCGACGCCTCAGCCACCGGTCATGACAGCGATGGCACCGCAGGACCTCGAGCTCGCGATCCTCAAGGCAGCGCGCGCTGAACCGCCGGAGCCGGTCTCAATGGTCCGCACCTCAGGCATTCAGCCGGAACCGTTGCACCCGCCACAGAGCCCGGTCGCGCAACTGTTGAGTCGTGGCCCTAACAGCCGCGGCGATTTCCGCTATACTCCCATTGTGCAGCGCCCTCCCGCAGATCCCACCAAAGGCCCCGTCTCCCTCGAAGACGCGTACCGTTACCTCAACCAGCTGCTGGTTGACGGTGAGGAGATCCGTCAGCGCAAGGGCTACGATCAGGTCGTGTTCATCGAATTCTCGGCGGCAAACACACGGTTTACAATCGACACGAACAATCAAATTCGTGTGCACACCCGCGAGGGGGCGTTTACGAAACCCGGGCTCGCCCTCGACCGGATTCGCAAGGTCGGGTTCGAAGCAAACACGACGCCTGAAGACGCCCACCTCCTTTCGCTGGTGAATGTCGGACGACGGCTGCTTGGACATAACAACGACGGCGAACGAAACCTCGCTTCAATCGAAGAGCTCTCGCAGGTCGCTCCTTTTCTGGACGAAGACAGCCGACGTCTCGTCGAGGTGTTGACAACACCGGACCTGCACGGCGAGTTGATTCAGCAGTTGAAGCGCGGCCGGCGGGCGGTCCCCCCGAAGGCGGCGCGCGGCACGATCACCGCCGGGCCGGATGTGGACAGCGGGTCGTCGATGATTCGGGGCTCGACGCCGGCCGAGCAAACACCGCAAGCTGCGATTGTTTGCATGTGCCCCAGCTGCCGAGAGGCAGTGGACGCTGGCGACCTTGCATGCAGGCACTGCGGCGTTGCCCTGCACCCGAGGCCATACTTCTGTCCGCACTGCGGTATTCGAAACGTGATGTATGCGGACGGGCGCGACCAGTGTTGTGTGAACCCGGAGTGCGGCGCAGCGCTGTCCAAGATCGACCGTGGTGAGGACTTTGAGAGTCGCCGGCTGACAATCATCTTCGACCTGCTCGCCGGCTTTGACGAGTTCTCAAAGACGGGCGGGCGACTCGGCGAAGACCGCTACGCAGCACGGCGCGGCGACGAGGAACTTGTCATCTGGCAGTTGGACGCCGAGGCACCGGATCCGCTCACAGAAGCACACCGAGCACGTCACGAGCTGGATTCGCGTTGTCACCTGCCGCAGCAGTTCTCGCGGCAGGGTGGCGTCGGACTTGTCACGTACAAGAGTGACGATGCACAGCGGCTGCCCCTGTACATGGCGGGAGCGCAACGCCTCGCAGAGTCCCTCTTTCGTCTGCTCAGCGAGATTGAGCGGGCGCAACTGACGGCGCCGGCGCTCGTCGCCGAAGACCTGAGTCTGCGCGAAGACGGGAACATTCATCTGGACGTCGGGCATCGACTCAGGCGCCACAACGAGGCCATTCCCGTGCGTCGCGATCCCCGCTACGCGGCGCCGGAGTTGAATCGCGGCGGCCGTCCGGGCCCGCGGAGCGACATCTACACGTTTGCCGCCATCTGGTACGTTACGATGACCGGCAGCGCCCCATCGGCGCAGTCTATGCCTTTGCATCCTCCAGAGGGCATCGACGTCGAGACCCGTGTTTGGAAGGTGATCATGGACTGCACAAGCGCTGACCCTGAGAAGCGGCCACCCAGCGCAGAGGACGCTCTCGCACGAATCCGTGGAGACCGCAGGCTGACTGACGTCATCTGAGCCTGCCGAAGCCCACACACCACCCCTCTTCTGTTGCGCGTTCTCCGCGCAGCAAACAGAAACTCTGAGCATCCATGATCGGTATCGTTGTCAATCCACACGCGAAGAAGAACCGGCGCAACCCGAACCGCATTCTGCGGCTACGTGAGCTCGTTGGCGAACATGGTGTCGTTCGCCAAACAGAACACGTCGGTGAGCTGCGCAGGGTCATCCGCGAGTTCAGGGAAATGGGGGTGAAGTACTGGACCTCTGATGGCGGCGACGGAGCACTGCACTGGCTGCTCAACGAGTGTGTCGTCGAGTTTGGTCTGGACGAGGCAACGAAGCTGGTGTTTGTTCCAACTCGGGTAGGGACCATCAATTTCATGGCAGCCGCGCTCGGTGTTCGCGGGCGCGGAAACCGGATCATCGGCCGCGTAGTAGAGCACGTTCGCGATGGCACGCAGCCGAAGCTGGTCGACGCACCTTCGATGCACATCACTGCCACTGCAGCGCCGGAGAGCGGCGAGAGCGACCTCGATCGCTACGCGTTCGCAACCGCGCTCGCGGGCTACGGCGCCAACTTCTACGGTCCCTTCTACGCCGGAGAGACCGGCCGCGGTGCAGCCCGTATTCTGGCCTTGCTGGGTGGCGGGTTCGGTTCCGCTGCGGTGGGGGCCGTCACCACCGGACCTCTACGGCGGTTCAGGCCTGCGTTCGTGGATCGGGCCGTGCACGACTTCCTGCGTCCGTTGCGAGGTACCGTCGCCGTCGATGGAGAGCCTTTCTGCGGCGCCGACGGAGCAGCGCTGCGTGAGTTTACGATCCTTCACGCGGGGTCCGTCCCGGTGAATCTCGCGAACGTACTGCGGGCCTTTCCCCTGGCGGCGCCCGGGCGCCCTCATGTGCACGTCGGCTACATCTCAACGGCGGGCGCTGTACCGGCGTTGCTGAAAGTGGCGGCCGGCAGCACATTCAACGCGAAGAACGCGTACGACGGCCCGGCGACCAGCCTGGACGTGGTCGCCGACCCGGGAAGCACGATGATTCCGTGCCTGGACGGCGAGCTCTTCGAAGGCATTCAGACGATCGCGCTTCGACCGGGGCCGAGCTTTCGCTTCGCAGCTCCCTGAAGAAGCGGGTGGCGGCGACGTCGCCACGCGACCCGCTTCGCAACTCAGTAGCGGTAGTGTTCCGGCTTGTACGGACCGTTCACTTCGACGCCGATGTAGCTTGCCTGCTCTTCGCTGAGCGCAGTCAGGTTCACACCGAACTTGTCGAGGTGCAGTCGTGCCACCTTCTCATCGAGGTGCTTGGGAAGCGTAACGACGCTCACTCCGTACTCCTCAGCGTTCTTGTGAAGCTCAATCTGCGCCATCACCTGGTTGGTGAATGAAGCCGACATCACGAGGCTCGGGTGTCCCGTCGCGCAGCCGAGGTTCACAAGGCGCCCTTCGGCGAGGACGATCACCGAGTGTCCGCGCCCGCCGGGGCCGTGGGTCGTGTTCTTGAAGCGCCACTCGTGCACCTGCGGCTTGATCTCGATCTTCTCGACCTCGCCACGCGCGGCCATGGCTTCCATGCCCGCCATGTCGATTTCGTTGTCGAAGTGACCGATGTTGCAGACGATGGCGTTGTGCTTCATGCGGCTCATGTGATCCGCAGTGATGATGTCCTTGTTGCCGGTCGCCGTGACGTAAATATCGAAGTTCTCAAGAGCGTCTTCGACCGAAATCACGTCGAGCCCCGACATACAGGCCTGCAGCGCGCAGATAGGATCGATCTCGGTGATCGCGACGCGGGCCTGCTGGCCGGCCAGCGACTGCGCTGAGCCCTTGCCGACGTCACCGTAGCCGCAGATCAGCGCGCGCTTGCCGGCGATCATTACGTCCGTCGCGCGCATGATGGCGTCGACCAGCGAGTGACGGCAGCCGTAGACGTTGTCGAACTTGCTCTTGGTCACCGCGTCGTTGACGTTGATGCCGGGGAAGAGAAGCGTTCCGTCTTCGACCATCTTGTAAAGCCGATGGACGCCTGTCGTGGTCTCCTCCGAGACACCGCGAATTTTCGCCGCAAAGGGCGTCCAGTAGTTGTCGCCGCGCTGAGCGCGTACGTCAGCCAGCACCTGAAGGATAATCGCTTCTTCGCCGTTGGACGCCGTCGCCGGGTCCGGAGTCACGCCGCGCTTCTCCATGTCGGCGCCCATGTGGACGAGCAGAGTGGCGTCTCCGCCGTCGTCGAGGATCAGATTCGGTCCGCCGCCGTCCAGCCAGGTCAATGCCTGAACGGTGCACCACCAGTATTCTTCGAGAGTCTCGCCCTTCCAGGCGTACACAGGCACGCCCTTGAGGTCGCTCGCGCTACCGCCGCGGCCTGCCGCAACTGCGGAAGCTGCGTGGTCCTGCGTCGAGAAGATGTTGCACGAGGCCCACTGCACGTCGGCGCCGAGGTCGACGAGGGTCTCGATGAGAACAGCGGTCTGAATCGTCATGTGCAACGAGCCCATGATACGAGCACCTTTCAGCGGCTGCTCTGCGCCAAACTCCTGGCGCAGCGACATCAGGCCAGGCATCTCGTGCTCTGCGAGCTCGATCTCCTTTCGCCCGAAGCGAACGGTAGCCTCGTCCATCGAAGCCACCTTGTAGGGCTCAGACGCGAAGAGGGGCAGGCCGGTGTTCATGAAACCGGGCGAAATATTTGAAGGTGCAGAGGTCATAAGAAATCTCGGTCTGAAAAGGGTGGGCCCACCGGGCGAGGGTGACTTATCGCCGCAAGGCACGATGTCAACCAGCGATCGGCGCCGCCGGCATCTGCCTGACACGACCCGGTCGGCCCGGCCCGGCCTCGGCGCAGGGCGGCGCTGACAGGAGGCGTCGCCACAGCGCCGGGCCCCACATTGCCTGCCGGCAGTGGCCCTGAAGCGGTACCGTTCGATGGCCGCCTCCCCGCCTCGTCTACCGTTCAGGCAGCGGTTCGGGTCACACACACCACGTCGCCCGGTTTGTCGCCTGTCCTCACATATCGATGCGCTGCGACCATATCCTCGAACTTGAAGGATCGCGCCACCGCCGGGGTGAGCGCCCCAGAGCGGAGCAGATCAGCGATGATCCTCAGCGTCTCTGCAGTCACGTTCCCTATGCCTGTATGCACCTTCGGACCACGTCGAAATGGCGCCAGCATGAGGTCCAGGAGCAGGCGCAGGCTGAAGTCGACCGTCAGAAACCGACCCGTTTGCGGCAGCCTGTCGCGCCAGTCGGCGAAGGTGTGGCGACCCGAGGTATCCAGCACGACATCCGGCCGGATCGCCGTAGCGTGTTCCGGCCGCACAATCGCGTCGACATCAAGCCGTCGAAGAAGAGCGTCATTGCGTGCGCCGGCGACCGCAGTCACTCGCGCGCCGAGATGCTTCGCGATCTGCACCGCATATCGACCGACGCCGCCGCCGGCCCCGACGACAACCACGTGTTCTCCGGGCTGCACAGCCGCAATGTCATTGAGGAAGACCCACGCTGTCACGGCTCCGTAGGGAAGCGCAGCGACGTCGCTGTATGACAGCCCTTCCGGCAGATGGGTGACCCCGGCGTCTTCCCCGATCACCAGCCGCTCTGCAAACGCACCGTTGGCGACCTCGCCGAACACACGATCGCCGGGGACGAAGCGTTCCACGCCCGGGCCCACGGCCGCGACACGGCCGGCGAACATCGTCCCCTGCACCTGCTTTCGAGGCCGTAGAAAACCGAAGATTGCCCGCCCGATCAGCGCCGTGAAACCGGGGAAGTCCGCAGATCGTACGCGGTCGTCGCCTCGCGTGACCGCCACCGCGTGAACATCGATCAGAAGCTCCCCCTGCGCAGGCTCCGGCTCACTGCGTTCGACGAACTGAAGGACATCGGGGGAACCGTATTTTGGGGTAATCACTGCGCGCATCACAAACTCCAGGGGCTCGGAACACGCCGACATGACGTGTTGACCTGGAGCATCTTCCCATGCACAATCAGTGAGAAAAATACCGATTCTCGAACTATAACTAAACATTTTCGTATGGAATGGCAGATCCTGAGTTTCGATTGGAATCACGCGCGTGCTCTGCTGGTGACCGCAGAGACCGGCTCATACTCCGCGGCAGCCAAAGCGTTGGGGACCACGCAGCCGACGATCGGTCGACAGATTGCGGCGCTGGAAGAGCAGCTGGCCGTCACCCTGATCGAACGCATCGGGCGCGGCGTCGCTCTCACAGACGCCGGGCTCGCCCTCGTCGAGCATGCCCGCGAAATGGCGGAGTCGGCCCGGCACTTCGCGCTCGTGGCGTCCGGCCGCTCAGAGGCGCTGGAGGGGACGGTAACGATTACCGCGAGCGAATCGATCTGTGTGTACGTGCTCGCGCCGGTCATCGCGACCCTGCGAGAGCAATATCCGGACATCGCTCTCGACGTCGTCGCCACCGGCCGCGTGACCAACCTGCGAGAGCGAGAGGCCGACGTCGCAATCCGGAACTTCCGCCCTGACGACACGGAACTTGTCGCGACGAAACTGCCCGACGAACGGGGCTCGTTCTACGCTGTTCCGGAATACCTCGACAAGATCGGTCGTCCCCACGCCATCGATGACCTCGGTCACGTGAACTTCATCGGATTCAACCGAACACCGGACTACGTCCGGGCGATGGCCGGACTCGGCCTGACAATGACCGAAGCACAGATTGTGCTCGCGTCGGACAACCACGTGTTTCAGTGGGAGATGACCTGCCGCGGACTCGGCGTCGGCATGAACATGGAACGCATCGGCGACACCGAGCCCAGAGTAGAACGCGCCTTTCCCGATCTCGCACCCATACCCATCCCGATGTGGTTGACCAGCCATCGAGAGGTGCGGACCAGCCGCCGTGTGCGTGTGGTCTTCGATGCGATTCTGGACTTCTTTCGGTCGAGCGGCTGAGCGGCTGAGCGGCTGAGCGGCTGAGCGGCTGAGCGCGATAATCGCCGCCAACTGGTGCATGGGTACTCCGAATCGACTGGAGCACACGTGCTCCAAACCATCATGCGGCAGCCCCGACCGCAGCTCCATCGGCCGGAGGGCGCTTGCGCTCGGGATCTGCACACATGCCGGTAGTCGTCGAGCCCTACGCACAATTCGCCGGCATCAGGTGCTTGCCGAAACCAAACAAAACGCCGAGCCGGCCCGGTTCCTGCAATACGTCCACCCACGCTTCTCAGGTGCACCGGCTGCGACGAACACCGATGCTCTCCTTCGTAGCGATTCACAACGACAGTCCACGGAGAATCAGGATGAAATCTACCTTTGCAGCTCTGACATCAGCGGCCCTTGTGTTTGCTTTCTCTGCGTGCACGGCGCAGTACGCAATTCCTCCGGCGCAGATGCCCGACTCCACACCGGTCGAAGTGCTGTCCGTTGGCGACACCGCCCTCGAAGCGCAGGCTGCAGGCGGCGGCGAACTGCTCGGCGCGAGCGTGATCGCCGGCGGGCTCGGCGTGGAAACCCAGCTGGCGCCCTCCCTTCGCCTGGGCGGACGCGGCTACATCGGCAGAGCGTGGGATCCCGACGGCGATGTCGACGTCGTCGGCAGCTCCATCTCGGGCGGCTTCCGTGGCGGACTGCGCTTCACGCCGCCCGCTGTTGATCGATTCATGCAGCTTGGCGTGGGCATGGGCTACGGACGCAATGTAGGCGGCAGCTGGCTCGCGCCGGATGTCATGCTCGGGCTCGGGTTTCGCAACCGGCACGCGATCCCGACGTCCAACATCAGCGTGTCCTACCAGGTCCCCCTCACGACACGGGACATCACGATGCGAGATGACGATCTCGAAGACGGTGTCTCCGTCGGTCAGGCACAGCCGGGGCTCGCCGTGCAGCTGTTCAACGGCGTCGCCGTCCCCTTTGGAGAGGATGAAGAAGGCGAAAACCCTGCGGCGACCCTGTCCGCCGGATTCTTCACCTCCTTCCTCTGGCCCGAAGACCTCGGCCCCGAGGACAACACCCGCAGCGAAGCCGCCGTGTATTGGGGCCCCATGGTGTCGCTCCGCTTCTACGTGAGGAGAGCCGCGGAAGGGGATGCAAAGGACCCGAGCACCGCGCTCTGAGCGCCCGGCATTCACGGACACGGATCGCGCATGGCGTTCTCTTCTGGTAGGCTGCTCACGTCAGACAGTCGACGCAGCTATGCTCTCACCTCCGCTACAACAGGGGTCAACGTGAGGCGACCCTTCATCTGTTCCCGGTCACTGCCGGTGGCCCGGGTCGTCGCGTCGCTTGCCTTCCTCCTTTTCGGCTGCGGCGAAAGCGACACGAATGCGGCCTCAGACGCAGGCGGCGACCTCGCAGGGGACACCGTGACGCCACCTCTCTGCGATGCCCCACCATGCATCTCCGTAGAGGGCGAAGGTTCCACTCCGGGTCTGCTCGTCGATGAAGGCCCGAACTCAGCCTGCTTTCGCGGCAGCGGCTTTCACAACTTCACGAGCCCGCGCGTCATCGTCGATGGTGTCGAGATCATGGTCGCAGGCGGCAACAACCTGACCTGCCTCGGAGGCCTCCTGCCCGAGGGGCTCCACAACGGAGATCTCTGGCTTGTGCAGGCGGAAGACGCAGACGGCGACGGCGCTCCCGATCCGGGAAGTGACATCGAGAGTAACCGCCTGCGGCTGGTCACGCGGCCCTGGATCACCGGCGTGACGCCCTCAGAGGTACGGGTCGGCGAGCCCATAACCATCTCCGCCGAGAACCTGCCGCCCGCTGCAGTTCGACTCAACGTTGCCCACAGCGCGGCCTGCGTCATGGTGGCCGACGAACCCGCCGGAGGGACGCTGACCGTCACACCAACCAGCGACACCCTCGCGCAGGCGTGTAGCTTCGAACTGACGGTGGGCGATCGCTGGGCGAACAATCCGCGTGCCACCGGGGACAACGAATTCAGAGTTACGATCCTACCGACCGCAACCCCGGGCTGCGCCAACCGGGCCGGCCTTCCCTGCACGATCCTCGGCACGGGGCTTGGCGCCGACACCGGCGGCGCGGGGCCTGCCGCACGCACCGTGCTGGTCGACGGTGAAGCGGTCGACCACCAGTGGTCCGCCACCAGCGTCACCTTCACCATTCCCGAGGACATGGAGCCCGGCGTCTATCCAGTCCGCATGATCCGTGAAGACGGGCACGTCGTCGAATCCGAGCTGAGGGTCATGGGCTGGGGACGGCAATCCATCCGCCAGGAGATGCTGGGCTTTACTGCCGGCCACACGGGGACGCTCTCAGACCTGCCCGTCAGCTTCATCGCCGACGACGGCAGCAACGCCCTCATGCAGCGCAACGAATTCTACGTGGGCTACGGCTTCGGGGTCGAAGGGTGGGGGCCCGTGAACCCGAGCTCAACAGACCCCCTTCGTCCCTTCTACCCGGGCACCTACATCGGCCCCGAGTTTAGCTCTGTACCGTGGACCCACGACATAGAGTGCGGTCGATACCGGACGATGCTCCTGCCGCCGGTACAGGACCTGATCGACGGGCCGCCCCTTCTCGCGGTCGCCGGCCCACGCCGAGGCCACTGCGGGTGGGAAGATGTGGCCCCCGAGTTCCCAATTGAAATCGGCGTCTATCACAGCGACGGCGCGCCCCTCTTCGACCGGTTCAGCGAGCTGCTCTCCTTTCCTCTGGGAGACCGCTACGGAACCGCCGGGATGGCACGCTTCGTCTTCGACTCGCAGCCGCCCCGCCCGGACCCTGAAGGCCGACCCGGACGCTATGTGCCCATCGTCGCCATCGCCAACGTCGACGAGCAGACCACCGAGCTGTTCCGGCTCTACGGGGCGGAACTCATTGCACACAACGATGAACCATACGCGGGAATCGGCACGCTGCACGAGGCCGGTGAGTACCTGTATCTGGCGGGCGGTGAGGACGGCTTCACAGGCACGATGTACGAGGTCGGATGGTCCGAGAGCCGCGAGATTCCGCCGCCTATCGACGGCCTGCCACCAGAGCGCATGCCGCACTTCGCCGGCGGACGGGACGGCACCCTGTGGGTCGTCGTCGTCAGAGAGTCGGGGGCAGTCGAGATCCACCGCTGGTTCCCCGATCGCTCCGAGTGGGTGTTCTCCTGGACCGTTCCCAACACGGTGCCCGGCGCAGACCGGCCCGGGCTCGGCGACAACCCTGCGGCATTGGGCTTCTTCGACATGGCCGTCTTCGAGGGACGGCCGGTCATCGCGACCGCGGTTCGCGCAGGGGCATCTCTGGACGCCGCGCTCTACGCAACCGACCCCGACGGCGGGTGGTACCCACTCTACGAAGAGATCGCGCTCTGGGAGTGGGAGGATCGCCCCTGTGGCGGCTGGGTGCCGGCTGGCGACCCACGCTCGACACCGTCCTGCCCGCCGAATCAGCATGAGATCTACGCCCCACGGTGGCGGCGTATGGAAGGCGTAGTCGAGTCCCTGCGCCTGTGGTCCGCTGAAGACGCCGTCTGGGTCCGTTATCGACGGAGTGACGACCAGATCGCACAGGGTCACGCGGACCTTGTCGCTCGGCCTCTGACCGGCGTGTACGGGCGATGAAGCGGGCATCGAAACGGTGGGGGTTCCCAGGCTGATGTGCAGTGCATGAGAGCCCCTGGAGCTGCGCGCCCGCCGCATCACCAAAAGCACGACCGTCAGGTAGCCATGAAACGCGTTGTCACTCTCCTTGTTGTCGTGCTGTGTGTGAGCGCCTGCGACCTGTCTGGGGGAGGCAACATTGAGCTTCCGACGCCGGAGTCGTGCGAGATCTCGCCCGCCGAAGTCACATCGACCCCACTTGACCTGCTGACCTTCGAGGTACGTTGTGATGGTCGCTTCGAGGTCGTATGAGACGCTGCAATGCGCACGTGGAGTCCCGACGGCGGCAACGGAACCCTTGAGTACACGGCGCCTGAGCTCCCGGGCACCTACGAGCTGACGGTGCGGTCAGCCTTCGCCGAAGACGTCACTGCGACTGCCATCGTTCGGGTTGTCGCGACAAGCTACGATGTCTCAACAGACCTGATCTGGACCACCGACCTCGAAAACCATCGTGTGTGGGTGGGCTCGGACGGCTCCCGCGCGCTGGTCGGCGGCCCGTTCCTTGTCGACCTCGACACCGGGCTGCTCGAAAGCGAGGTGCCGATTTCATTCGTCGAGATCTGCCGCACCTACGGCATCGGCGACGCGACTGTCCGGGCAGCAACGCGATCCTCACCGACAATGACCGCGTCCTCGTCTTCGACTGGTCCTGGGGCCGACCCGCGATATTCAACCTCGCCGACGGCACGATCGAGGTCGCCCCGCGACCGAAATGAGCCCACGGGGAACGAGCTGTGTGCGACCGCCACAAACGCGTGCACGCCCTTCTTCGTCTGCGGACCATGGGAGCCGGGAGGCAACTACTTCGCAGAGGCGTGGAACACCGGCACTCTACAGATAGCCGGGGCCGCAGACATCACATTGCGAGACCACAGGCCCGCTGATATGTCGAGTGCACATCGCGCACAGGATGTGCAGCGGAAACCTGCGAGGTTAGCGAAACACCGCGCCTGCCCCGGGACCGGCGGGTCGTACGAGATTCTCCAAACACAGGACAAAAAGAATGATGAATACTGGACTACGCGCCGTCGCGATTATTGCCTTCATCACATTGCTCGGCGTCGCCACCTCCGGGTGCGATCTCTTTGGCCTTCTCGACGACGACAACGACATCAACTTTTCAGACCCGGCGATGGTCTCGGTAACCACGGTCTTCGCAGACGACACACCAACACAATTCTATGCGCTCGCGATCAACGAGGTCATCGACGAGGTGCCTATCCCAACTTCGCTCGGCGGGATCGCCAGCCTCGCGTACTTCGCGGACTTCAACGTCTCAGCCGCTGAGCTCGATGGCCTCGGCGGCTTCCTCTCCACAGAGGGGGAGGTGCGCCTTGCCGCCTGCGCTTTCGTGGGGGGCGACGGGGCCGAATTCGATTTCGATGTCAACGATGAGGATTCGCGGTTCGAATTGATCACGGACAGCTCCGCACTCGATGATTGCGACGATGAGGTGTTCGTTGACGTGTCGCGTACCACTTTCAAAGACGATGGCGGCCTGAACACGACGCAGAGTGCTCAAGTCGAGATCCCGGTGGAATGGGAACCGGCGCTGCCCTCGTCCTTCGTGGTCGGCGAGGACCTCGAGTTCTCGCTGGAGGATGCTGAGGTCGATGTGCGCTACGCCATCGCCGCGCTTGTCGAGGTCGGCTCGGACGAAGACGACACCACCTTGATCTGGTCCAACGCGCCTCAGAGCCAGGAAGAACTCTTTGCCCTGCTGACAGGCGCCGATCAGCTCGACGTCACAATCCCTGCAGATGTGCTGGGCGAGGGGCCCGACGGCCAACTCAGCTACGTTCTGGTGGTGGTCGGGCTCTCAACGGAGAACCCGAGCAGCAGCCTTACCGGATCCAACAACAACCTGAGCATCGCTGCCGGCGGCAAGGTCTTCTTCCGCTCTCTTCCGCCTGAAGCCGTCGAGTAGCGAAGACACCCTCCGTCCGCAGTGCCGACCACTTGCAAGGATCCGCGCTGTCGCGAGGCCATGAGCCCCGGCTGGTGCCAGCGATTCCTATCGCCACACTCCGCGTCGACGGTACCCCGCGACACCTCGCCTGCGCTCGGCTATGAGCCTCCGTCAACGCCTCCTGACGGATGCATCCGCTGTACCCCGGGCACACCATGAGCACCTTTCCTTTCTCAACTTCGACCGGCGACCTCATCGAGCTCGCCCTGCGCGAAGACCTCTTCGCCGGTGACGTGACCAGCGACCCGATCTTTGACGCGAACGTGACCGGGCGTGCAGAACTGGTCGCCAAAGAAGAGCTGGTGCTCGCCGGGCGCGCGGTCGTCGATGAGGTGTTTCGACGTGTCGACGATCGTGTGAATGTCGAATGGTCTGCCGGCGACGGGGACAGATTGCGGCCGGGCGCCTTCTGCGTGATCACCGGGCCGACCCGATCACTGTTGCGCGGCGAGCGCACCGCCCTGAACTTTCTGCGCCATCTCAGCGGCGTCGCCACCCTCACCCGACAATGTGTCGACGCGATGGGCGAGACCGGGACTCGTCTCCTGGACACGCGCAAGACCACCCCGGGCTTTCGCGAGCTCGAGAAGTGGGCGGTCCTCAAGGGCGGCGGCAGCAATCACCGCTTCAACCTCGGCTCCGGCGCGATGATCAAAGACAACCACATCGCCGCCGCCGGCTCGATCACAGAGGCCGTCGTCGCTGTACGACGCGACCTGCCCTGGCTCGCCGGCATCGAGGTCGAGGCGAAGAACCTGGACGAACTCAAAGAGGCGATCGCGTGCCGCGTCGACGTGGTCATGCTCGACAACATGAACACCGAGCAGATGCGCGAGGCCGTCAAGGTGGCAGCCGGCCGCGTTCGCCTCGAAGCCTCAGGCAACGTCACTATCGAACGCCTGCCTGAGCTCGCCGACATAGGCCTCGACGCCATCTCATCAGGCGCCCTCACCCAC
>JAUICO010000109.1 GCA_030427825.1 bacterium
GTTTGGAAAGTGGGCGGCCGACGAGATTCGGCGACGCCCAACCCGTCACCCGGCGCCGCACGGCGCTTCAGGACAGGGACGCAATCGCGCACTCAAGCTCTCTGACAATTCGCGTCTGATCCCGGACCAGGGCCAGCCAGGGCCATGTGGCCTGCTCACCGCCCAGGATATACGCCCGCAGCTGTTGCTCAGAGGGATTCGACATTACGCGCAGGAACTGAGACGGCGGCACCCTGGGGTGAATGTCGATGTCACCGCCGTAGTGTTGGGCCGTCAGCGAGTGCGCCGTATCCAGCCAGGGACGAACGCGACTTGAACGCACCCGACGGCGCGTCTCGTCGAGCACTGCAGCGGTCTGCGCACGAAGCAACGAACCGGCGAATCGTAGCGCTCGGGTGCCGGTGCCGCTCTGATGCCGCGTAACAAACGGCAGCACGAAGGGATTCGACTGGCTCACCACAAAGTGATTCACATTGTACAGTCGCCCGACTCGGCGCAGCGGCAGGTCCCCCCGCATGGACCCGTCGACCCACAACTCGCTGCCGACATAGGGGATCACGCGGCCGTCTGCGCTTCGCTGCCTCAAGGCCACCGGCGGAAAGAGTCCGGGGATCGCGCACGACGCGGCGGTCGCATCGGCGATCAACACATCGGGCGAGGTGCGATGGCTGAGGACGCGCGGTTTCTGCCTCGCGCGGGTGGGCGAAACAGATACGTTGAGCACGCGGCCGGTTCGCTCGTATGCCTCAGCAAATGTGAAGTCACCGACATTGGCACGAACATGCTCGTCGAGCTGGTCGGGGCTGAGCGCAGAGCGGTGTCGCACCATGCCTTTTGGCCCCAACATGCGCACGGCGACGCGATGTATCGAGCTCGGGTCCGCGTACATCGCGTCCAGCTCCTCGTCGCTGCGCACCCCAACGCCGGCGGCGATAATCGCGCCCATGCTTGAACCACACACGATGCCCGGCAACAGATCGTGGCTGCGCAGGGCCTGCACTACGCCCAGGTGATAGAGTCCCCACGCGCCGCCGCCTGAGAGCATCAATGCGGTCTGGCCGAGGTTATCCAGCGCGCGCTGGAAGCGCGCACGACGGTCGGCGGCGCTGAGTCCGGGTATGGGCACAGTGCGCAGAAATCGGATCGCATCGACGCAGGCGTCCAACCACTCACCGATGACGTTCTTGGTCTCCCCGCAGTGTGTCTCGCGATAAAGGGCCGGCGCGGTGACCTCGGTAAGGTTGCGGTACAGACTCTCGGTAAGCGTGGATTCGAGAGCGTTGACCTCGCCCGCGCTGATCAGCGCACGCAGCTCGCTGATATGTCGCCGCAGCAGCGCCGACTCAAAGCGCGGTGATTCGTCTGCGGCACGCCAGTCCCGGTTGCCCTCCAGGGAGTCAAGGGCCTCGGCAGCGGCCCGCCATTGCGCGTAGGTGCACGCATGCTGAAGCTGCTCGTGAAGTCGGCCCCGTTGCTTTCGTTCTGCACGCCCCATCGCATCGCTCCCGCGCAAGGCCGGCTACTGTATCGCGCCGCCGGCCCTTCGTGAACAGAGCCGTCGCCGGTGTACAGGATCCGGTGCTTCAGCCTTGCGCTTCGATCGTTGAAGGTACAGCAACCCGGCATGCCGATCGGCGATCCGCCGGCCGGCGCACACCGACCTGCTCGGCGGGCACCTGTGCACCGAGCTGACACCTACCAGTACAAGGTGGAGGACCACGCGATGAGCGAACACACAGCAACCCTGCGCTGGACACGAACCAGCGACGATTTCACGTATAGGAACTACAACCGCGAGCACACCTGGGAATTTGAAGGCGGCGTCTCGGTACCGGCATCGGCCGCACCTGCGTACCTGGGCCGGGAGGATCATGTAGACCCTGAGGAGGCCTTCGTCGCCAGCCTCGCAAGCTGTCACATGCTCACCTTTCTCGCCCTTGCCTGCAAAAAACGTTTCGTCGTCGATGCGTACAACGATGTTTCGGTCGGGTTTCTTGAGAAGAATGAGGCGGGAAAGCTCGCTGTCACGCGGGTGATTCTCAGACCGCAGGTCACTTTTGGCGGCGAGAAACAGCCGAGCCCTGACGAGCTCGCAGAGCTGCATCACCTGGCCCACGAGAACTGCTTTATCGCGAGCTCCGTGCTGACCACTGTGACTGTCGATGGCTGAGCAGCGACCGCTCTTTGCGCTTCAACGGGTCTGACACATCTTCGCCATCCGGCTGAACGACACCATCAGTCGCTCCTGCCAGGCGTCGCTGAATTCGGAGTCGGCGAGCGCGCGCTCCATGCACAGCAGCCACTGCGCGCTCTCTTCGTCGCCGATATCGAAATTCTTGTGCGCGACGGGAATCACGACGCGGCCGAAGCGCTCCGTATAGCGCTGCGGCCCTCCCATCCAACCGACAAGAAAGGTCGCGAGCTTGTCGACCATCGGCGCGAGCTCTTCGGCATGCATTTCGCGAATCACCCGGCACTCGGGGAGCGTGTCCATATACCGATAGAAGTCCTCTACGAGTCGAAGCACCGCCTCTTCGCTTCCGATCGCCTCAAATGGGGTGCCTGTAAGTTCTTCGCCGCCGCTCATCGCAACCTCGTCGTCAGTGAGTTTCGTGGCACGTCTTTACCCGGCGCCGTGGGCCGGTCAATCGCCCAAACGGGGCCTCTCAGGACCCTTGCGCGCACCGTCGCCGTCGTTAGAGAGCTTCGCTCGGAGGGAAATGGTCCGAACACGCTTCCACAGAACCGCGATCGCCGCGTGCATGGCGTCGATCGTCGGGCTTCTGCTCACTGCGTCTGACGCACGTGGGGACGATCTGTCGTTGTGGCAGGCGATGGAACGCGCGGTCAGTACCAGCGAAGCCGGTGCCCGCGCGGGCCTGGGCGCAGACAGCGCCCGTGCTGCACACCTGCAGAGACGCGGCGAGCTGCTGCCAACGGTCACCCTGAGCGCAGCCGTCACCCGCAACGACAGCGCTGTCGAGCTCAACGGAAGCTCCGTCGTCAATCAATGGGACTACAGCGCGAACGCGTCCGTCTCTGTTGACCTGTTTGACGGTGCTGCGATCGCGAACGCAATCGCCGGGCGCAACGTCGCCGACGGCGCACAGCACAACGTCCGCGTGCAGGAAGCGGCGCTGCGACGGGCCGCAGCGCGCGCCTACCTGACCGCGCTGACGGCACGGCGCAATCACGAGATCGCGACCGCCGCGTTCGAGCAACGACAGGTCTTCACTGAAGACATCACCGCGCGCCTTGACGCCGGGTTTGCCACTCGGCCTGACGTCGCTCTGGCTGAGTACGAGCAGCTGCGCGCTGAAGAACAGATGCTCAGCGCACGCGGCCAGCTCCGTGATGCGCTCGAAGCGCTGGCGCTTGCCACGACGCTGCCGTCGGTCGCTGCCACCCAGCTGGTGGACCCACAGGTTGCCCCCACGCTCCCGCCATCGGAGGTCGGCACGGACAGCATCGAGGCGACTGCCGAGACCGCCGCATTGCGGGAGGACATCGAAGCCCGCCGTGGCGAGGTGAGCGCGGAGCGCCTTGAGTGGCTCCCAACCCTGCAGCTGAGTGCACGCTACGACATTGGGCAGTCCAGCTTCAGAGACCCGGACGGGCGCACGTGGAGCGTCAGCCTCGTAGGCACCTGGGTGCTCTTCCACGGCTCGCGGCGTGGGCGCATCATGGCCGCCAACACGGCCCTCGAGGCGGCGCAGCTGGACCTGGAAGAGTCCACACGGCTGCGTTCAGCGCAGCTCCAAACGGCCATTCGCCGCGCTGACGACCTCAGCGAGCAGGCTGCGCTTGCTGTGCGCGCGGCCGAACGCGCGGACGAAGCTCACGCCCTGATACTCGAGCGCTATGAGGCCGGCGACGGCACCACTCTTGAAGTCGCCGAGGCGGCGAATCGCGCGGTCAGCGCACACACACGCGCCAGCATTATCGCGCTCGAAGTAGACCTCGCGCTCATTGACGTCGCGTGGCTGTCCGGGCTCCTCGACGACGCACCAGCAGGCCCCCAATGATGACGGATACGGGTACAATCATCAGGCGCCCTGCGCGCGCGAAGCTCTCGACCGCAGTGCAGGTGTTCGCCCTGCTCTCTCTCACGGCCCTCGGGGGCTGCGGCGACAGGGAAGAGGCGGCGGCAGAAGGCGGGCCTGAGACCCGCGGCCCCGCCCCGGCGATTGAGGTGCAGACAGCGAGTCCCGTCGTCGGCGAGATTACTCGCTTCGCAGGCTTCAGCGGCGAGATACTCGCGGACACCCTGGTCGAAGTCGCTCCGCTCGAGTCCGGGCGACTGGTGGAACTCCGCGTCGACGCCGGCGATATGGTCGAAGCGGGCGACGTCATTGCGCGCATCGACGACAGCCTCGTGCGCCGCCAGAGCAACGAGGCCGGCAGCCGCGTCGAGACAGCCGGCGCCCGTATCGATCGGGCGCGAGCGGCGCTTCGCCGCGTCGAGAATGACATCGAACGCCGTCGGCCGCTCGCTGATCGTGGGACCTTTCCGGCCGCGGACTTCGAGGCGCTTCAGGACGAGCGCGCGGTACAGATCGCCGAGCTGAGCCTCGCTGAGGCCGAGCACCAGCAGGCCCGCGCAGCGGCGTCGACGGCACGAAGCGCGGTCGACCGGCGCGTGATTCGGGCGCCGATCAGCGGCGTCGTCGCACATCGGTACGTGAGCGTCGGTGCGATGGTATCGCCGCAGGCTCCGCTGCTGACGGTCCTGGACGCGAGCTCCCTTCGCGTCGTTACGCATCTTCCCGAGCGCCACGTCGGCACCCTTCGCCCCGACCTTCCGGCGACTCTCGAAATCGACGCGGCGGGCGAAGCGCTTGAGGCGAGGATCCTCAGAGTTGCTCCACAGGTCGATCGCAGCGCGCGAACGGTAATGGTTGAGATCGCGCTTCCTGAAAGCGCGCTGGAGCTTGTACGCCACGGGATGTTCGTCCGGGGTCAGGTCGCGCTCGGCAGACTCACAGATGCCACGCTGATTCCCGGAGCGGCTCTGGTGGACGATCCGACGGGGGCGCTCGTGTGGACGGTAGTTGAGGGTGAAGCGCAGCGGGTGCCGGTACAGGTGCTGGCCCGGGAAGGCGACACCATCGCGGTAACGGGCGTAGATTCCGCCTCAACGCTTGTGGTCAATCCGCCTGCACGCCTTCAACCCGGCGCCGCAGTTCGGGCGACGCCGTCAGAGCCTTCGCCGCAGGCCACCGGAGACGGAACGTGAGCCCCAGCCGACTGGCGGTCCGGCGGCCGATCGCCGCAGCGATGCTCTTCATCGCCATCACTACGGTCGGCGCCTTCTCGATGGGTCGCCTGCGGGTAGACCTCTTCCCCTCTCTCGATTTTCCGTCGATCTCGGTTGTTGTGAACTACGCGGGCGTGAGCCCCGAAGAGATGGAGACCCTGGTCGCCCGGCCCATCGAGGCCGCCGTGGCCGGCGTCGACAACCTCGTTCGCGTCGAAACCTATTCGATGGAGGGGCGTGCCCGTGTGGCGTTGCGCTTCGACTGGGGCGTGGATCTTGAAACCGCTGCAAACGATGTACGCGCCGCGGTCGATCGACTGAGCAGCGTGCTGCCCGAGGACGCGGACGCCCCGGTCGTGTGGAAGTTCGATCTATCCAACTTTCCGGTGATGGACCTGGTTCTCAGCGGCAACTTCGACGAAGGCCGCATGCGACGCTTCGCCGAGGATATTGTCGGACCGAGGCTCGAAGGTGTGGCAGGCGTCGCCGCAGTCACTGTCAGCGGCGTGCGGGATCGGCGCATCCATATCGAGATGAACCCGGAGCGGCTTGCGGCGTTGGGGCTGCGACCGGCGGATGTGATCAGCGGCCTGCGTTCGGAGAACCTCACGGTGCCGGCAGGCAGGGTCGAGCAGGGAGACAACAACATCCTCATTCGTTCGATGGGCGACTTCCGCAGTATCGAGGAGATTCGTGGTGCGACCGTCGCGCGCGTAGACGGGCGCCCGGTGCTGGTGCGCGATATCGCAGAGGTCCGCGATGGTTTCGACGAGATATTCAACCGCGTTCGCATTGACGGCGAGCCGGCGCTGCGCCTGCGCATTAACAAGAGCCCGGACGCGAACGCCATCGAGGTCGCGGACCGGCTCTACGAAGAGATTCGAAACTTCAATCGCGATAATGAAGGCCGCGCGTCACTGACGGTGCAGCGGGACAACACCACCTTCATTCGCGCCTCGATCACCGGCATTCAGAAGAGTGTTCTGCTGGGCGCCGGCCTGGCTCTGATCGTGCTGCTTGTCTTCCTGCAGAGCTTCCGCTCGACCTTTGTCATCGGCGTCGCCATTCCGATCTCGGTGATCGGCACCTTTGCCCTCATGTACCGGCTCGATGTCACGTTGAACCTGATCAGTTTCGGTGGCCTCGCGTTGGGAATCGGCATGCTGGTCGACAACGCGATCGTAATTCTCGAGAACATCCATCGGCATCACGCGGTGCTGGGAAAGAACCCCACCGACGCCGCGATCGAGGGCGCCGAAGAGGTCGCCGGCGCGGTGGTGGCGTCGACCCTGACGACGGCGGTCGTTTTTCTTCCGGTCATGTTTATCGGGGGCTTCGCGGCGGTGTTCTTTCGTGAAATGGCGATCGTTGTAACCTCGGCGCTGTTCACCTCGCTCTTCGTGGCCATCCTTCTGGTGCCGGCTCTCGCCGCCCAGATGCTTCGCTTCCCCTCCGGCTCCGACCTTCTGGGACGTGTATTTGACCGTGACGGCACAAGAGGTGTGAACCCGATCCAGCGGCTGCTCGAGGCGATGGAGCGACTCTATGGCGGCTTTGTTCGTACCGCGATGCGCTTCTGGTGGCTGGTGCTGACGCTTGCTGTGGGCGCCCTCGTCGTCGCCGGCTGGCAGTGGAAAAAGGTGGGCAAGGAGCTGCTGCCGGACGAAGATCAGAGCGCGGTGGGCATTCGCGCCCAGTTCCCGCCGGGCACACGCATTGAGCGCACCGAGGCGGCCGTCGCTCGCATCGAGCAGTTGATCGCTGAGAACACGCCCGAGTCTCTCACCGTCGCGACCACAGTCGGCACACCCGGCTTCTGGTCATCCGACGGCGAGGAGTTTGCATACATCGAGATGGTGCTGGTCCCGGTCGACGAGCGCGAGCGCTCCAGCGAAGACATTGCAAACGCGCTACGCCCGCAGCTGATGACCGCCGTACCGGGAATGCGTGTGTTCTCATTCCCTTCGGGCGGGCTGTGGATCCTGCGTTTTCTGCGCGGTGGCGAAGACCGCATCCGCATCGAAGTACTCGGGCACGACCTTGAGACGGCTGACTCCCTCGCCGCCGCAGTGGTTGGTGTGCTGGGCGAGATTGACGGCGTCACCGATGCGATGGCCAGCCGCAGGCCCGGTGGTGCGGAGCGATTGCTCTATGTGGACCGACAGCGGGCCGCGGACGCCGGCGTTACAACGCGCGAGGTCGCAGAGCTGATCAGCACACTGGTCCAGGGAACACGCGCGGGTCTCTATCGCGAGGACGGGAACGAGTACGACATCGAAGTCGGACTCAGCGAAGCTGCCCGCGCGGACTTTGACAGCCTTCTGGACACCCCCATTGCGCTGGACGGCGGCCGTTCGGTACGCCTTTCGTCCCTGGTGCAGGTAGAGAGCGGTCGCACGCCGAAAGTGATTGAGCGCCTCAATCGCGAGCGTATCGTCATCGTAAGCGCGGGTCTCGACGGCTCCCGTGATCTGGGCTCGATCAACGATGAGATCCGCGAGCGGTTGGGCGAGCTGTCGGTCCCTGACAACTTTGCTTTACGTGTCGCCGGTGAAGGCGAATACCAGCAGGAGAACTTTCAGAACCTTGGGATGGGCATCGTCCTCGCCCTGCTCCTCGTTTTCATGGTGATGGCGGCGCAGTTCGAGTCACTGACGCATCCCATCCTGATCATGTTTTCGGTCCCGTTCGGCGCGGTCGGCGTGGTCGGTGTGCTGCTTGCAACCGACACGACCTTCAACCTGAACAGCTTTATGGGGGTTGTTGTGCTTGTCGGTGTCGCCGTGAACAACGCGATCGTCATGATCGACTACGCAAACCGATTGCGACGAAGCGAGAGCGTCACCTACCGGCAGGCTGCGGCCCTTGCGGCAGAGCGACGCCTGCGCCCCATCCTGATGACAACCGCAACGACCGTCCTCGCCCTGCTCCCGGTCGCTATCGGTGCAGGCACAGGTGGCAGCAGTCAGGCCGCGATGGCGCGGGTCATCGTGGGCGGCATGGTGTCTTCGACCATCGTGACCCTGGTCCTTGTACCGCTGATCTACGGCGTCGTGGGTGGCCTGTTTGAGCGCCGCGAACCCGGCGTGGCTGAGAGTCCGGCGGGCATCTGAGCCGCGCCGAGGAGCGCCCTTTCAGAGTCGGCGCCGATCAGTGAAGGACGTCTGCGGCGCGAGCTGCCGGATTCCCTTGCATCGAACGATGACCGCCCGGTACACTGTTTGAGCAGCATCAATCACAACAGACCGGCTTGAGGGTGCCACGCCAACCACTGGATCGCACTCCCGGCCACTCGACGGGAGCACCGGTTGTGCGATTCCAAGCAGTATCCCTCGCCTTTGCATTCCTTTTGGTTCCCCTGTGCATGTCATGCGGCGACGACGATGACGGCGGGGGTAGCGGCAGCGGTGCGGTCGTGTGTGGCGATGGCGTCCTGGCGACCACCGAGGAGTGCGAAGGGTTCGCACTTCGCGGCGCGACGTGCGGAGACCTCGGGTATAGCGGCGGGTCCCTGCGCTGTTCGGACTCATGCACCTTTGACGAGAGCGGGTGTTCGGAGTGCGGCAATGGAATCGCCGAGGACGACGAAATCTGCGACGGCGACGACCTTCGCGGCAATACCTGCGCGACAGTTTTCGGCAGCGGAGCGCAGGGCGAGTTGGAGTGCACGGCGGACTGCAGCGCGCTGAGTGACGGGCTGTGCTCCGAGCCGGCGCCTGCACCGGAGCTCTCTGCCTGCGAGACGGATGGGGATTGCGCGTCGTCGCTTGAATGTGTGTCGACGGACGTAGGCGACTACTGCCTGGAGCCATGCAGCGACGCGACAGGCTGCGGTGTCGACGAGTTCTGCCGTGTGTTTGATACCGGTGAAGGTGCCTGCGCCCCGTTACCGACGGAAGGTGAGCGTTGCGACGAGGCGATCGGTTGCGCGGGCGGCACGGACTGTCTCGGGGCCTTCAACGAAGCGTCGGTGTGTGGCGAGACCTGCATACCGGGAAGCCGCATCACCTGCGGCGGCGATACGACCTGCGTGACGCCGCCCTCTGAACCCTTTGAGGTGCAGAACGGCGGAACATGCAGCGAGGCGGGCGGAAACTGCGACTCCGGGAACGGCTACGAATGCGTAAACGTGGGTAGCGACCGGGTCGACTTTCAGTGCGCGCGTTTTCTGGGGCTCTGTTCGGAGCCCCGAGAGCTGTACACCTTCGACGGCAACGGTCCGCAGGAGGCGCACATCTGCGACCTGGCAGAGCCTACAGCCGGCGGGCGCTTCTGCAGCGCCGGCGGCGACGCGTTCGCATTGTGTTACCCGGTGTTCGGCGACGCGGCCTCACTCGGTGCCTGCCTCGCCCTTTGCGACGATGGCGCCGACGGCAGCAACGACCTGAGCTGTGGCGACGGGATGCGTTGCGACGTGCCCGATGACGTCCAGCTCTACCATCTGGACCCGGCAAGCACCCCCTGTCGCGACGGAAACCCTGCCGGCTGCCCCGGCGGGATGGACCGTTGCCTCGACTTCGGCGACGGCGCCATCTGTGCCCGCGCTTCTCGAATCTGTGTGTTCGGCGACCCGGTGCCGCAATGAACATCAAACGCATCGCATATGGAGCGGCGATCGCCGCAATTGTTTGTGCCACGCCCGGCACGGTGTCGTCTTCTGTTCCGGTCCCCGTCCTCGGGCCTCAGGGAATCAGCTCCGGTTCGTGCAGCCAGGTCACGCTTGAGCAATGCAGTGACCCGGAGTTTCTATACGAGACCTCGTGTGGCGCCGAGCAGCGCTCGCGTATGGATTCAGAGTGTGCAGATCTGCTCTTCGACGCGATGGAGGCAGAGGCCGAAGACAACGGCACCGAGCTCTCTATCATCGCGTGGGAGATAGACGACGACGGTGTTGGCCCTGTCGTCCGCAGCGACCGCAGCGCCGAAGAACGCAGCTTCATGCCCAACCTCTTCTCAATTCACAGCCAACAGGCTGCTCGCGGGATGGTCGCAGACGCGGATGAGGTCGCATTCAACGAGTACGATCAGTGGCTGGGCAACGGCAACGTCGTCAACTCCTGCCGAGAATATGTGTGGGAGAAGTTCGCCGACCTCAATGAGTTCTATCACGAGATCGACGACAATTGGGACGACGCGCGCGCGGTGTACCGAGTCGCCTACGGCCCCGGCAACGACCGTGCCTCTATCGGCACGCGGCACATGAACAGCCGCGCACTGCGAGGCCGCGACGGCCGTGTATTCGGGCAACTCTACAATCCGCACCGGCATGTAAAACGCAACGCGCTGTACGAGCTTGTACAGTACCCGGGCGCCTTCAGCGAAGTGCCGCCCGTCGCGCATGTGCGGCTGCTGGATTCGTTGCGCGCGCGCTCGCTGCGTACCGCGACCATCCTGGACAAGATAGAAGCCAACCGCGACGAACACGGCACCCTGCAGCGAAGCTGGCGCTGGCACCGAGACAGCTCAAGAGCCTTGAGCCGAGACCACAACCCACCGGAAGACGGGAACGGGCAGATTTCCATCGACGACCTGCAGGGGAGCCCACCGCCGCCACCGGCCGGCCCGAGCGCCGCAAACCTGGGACTGGCAGCGGGCACACAGGTTCGACGGCGCCTGGATGGCGAGCTGAATGAGCTGGCACACAAACAGGACCGCCTCCGCGCGCTGGCCGCCGAGTGGGGCCGCGCAAATCTGCGCTTCGCGCCGTCGGATTGGAGCGTCGAATCCGCCGGCCTTGCCGAAGAGGAGAACCATCTGGATTTGATCGCGATCCCGCCGGCGAATCAGGGACCTCCGCTGGGGTTCGCGAACGGCCCTCCGGCAGTGAATGTTCCGGCTCCTCTGCCTCAGGTCGGCCCCTCAGACTTTGCCGGCATCGACGCTGAGACAGCGGTTCGCAAGCGCATCCTCGATGAGATGATCGAGATCATTGATTACCTTGATTCTCAGTCGTGCACCTTCGCGGGGCGCACGCCCTGCGACTGGTCGCCGGCGCTCTTCGTTGACGACGTTCGCAACCGCTTCGGGACACGCCAGGACGCGGCCTACGAGTGGTGCAACGACTTTACCGGAGGCAACCTGACCAACGTCCTCAACCTCGACGTCGTGTTTGTAGATGCGGACGACTATCCACATCTCAACTGCAGCGTGACGACGGGAAATACCGTGACCGCTTCCCGGCTGGAGAGCCTTGAGCAGGAGGTTGCCGATTGCCGCCAGGCACAGATCGAGCTCGCGGACCTCCGCGCACTCGACGCTGCGCGAAACCGCGTGAGGCAGATTGAGGAGCTCGTGAACCCGTCGACCGGCGCGTTTGAGTATCCGGGCGTCGAGCGCTCGGGCGGCGAGGTCAAAGGCAACGAGTACTTCGGCGTGGGCTACGAGTGGGGCTACGGCTTCTCTGCGGACATCAATGCGGAGATCTGCCAGGTCGCGATCAGCGCAGGCGGCAACGCGAAGGCGTGGGGTACGGTGTTTGGCAAGGAGGTCATTCTCGTCGACGCTCTCGCTGATGTGGACACCGTCGAGCGAACTGCCGACCTCTACGCGAAGGTCATCTCGAAGAACGTGTTTGTGCCTCGCGACCTCTTCGACCCGGTCCACGTAGAAGTCGGCGAAATTGAGCCCCTGGATTTCGGCTTCTCGGCTGACCTGTCGACCAGCAGGCGAGCAAAGGTCTTCGAGACGACGATCGTAATTGTAGTGGTTCCCCTGTCCATAGCGGCGGGCGTCGCAGGCAACGTCGGGGCTTCGTTTGGGCTCGACGTGTATGCAAACCCTGCAGACAACAACGGATGTCCGAGCGCCGAAGTCAACGGAAGCGTCACACCCTTCGCCGGGGTGGACGGCTTTGTGGAAGCGGCAGTGGACATATTCATCGCGGCAGCAGGCATCCGCGGCAACCTGACAATCATCGAGGCGAAGGTTCCATTTACGGCTGGAATCGGGGTCGAGGTCCTGGCGCTCACAACCAACCCCGAAGACTACCAACTCTTTGTGAACACGTCGCTGAATCTGGAGCTCACCACACTCAGCGGAAGCATACAGGGCTTCGCCGAGATTGGGCCCTGCCCCTTCTGTTACACCGGTGAGTTCAACTTCATCTCCTGGCCGGGTCTTACCTTTGAGGACGAGATCTTCAGGGAAGAATACATAGTCAACATCGGCGACCTCTTCGTCGCGCTGGGGTTTTGACGATGCGTACACACACACGATCCGTCCTCGCTGTCATCGCGGTTCTCGCGCTCGGTGTCGGCGCTCGCCTGCTCATTGACGACAACAAAGGGGGCGGCGCTGCAGGTTCCGACAGGGCCGCAGACAGCTCCGCGAATGTTGTTTCAACCGACAGGGGCGGCACACAGAGCACAGACAATTACCGATACAACTGGGAGGCCGGAACGGCCTACGTCTGGGAGCTCTCGTATGCGGCTCGTTCGTCCACCCGCACACACCTCGCCGGCCGTGACGGTGCCGCACTCGACGCCGGCGCAGACATCGCGGGACACCTTGCGTTGACTGTGGACCACGTGGACAGCGAAGGTGCGATGAGCGGAAGGCTCTCGCTTCCTGTGCTTCGCGCCGGGCACATAGAGATCTCGAACCACGGCCGAATCGATCGGGACGCGCTCGCTACGGGTCTCGCAAACACCGAGTTGTGGATTCGAGCCGATCACTGCGGAAACATGCTCGCCGTAGCTGACGGCAGCGCCGGCGAAGGTGTGGGCATCGAGCTGCTCCGCACACTCGCCCAGGAGATGCGCTTTGCCGTGTGTGACCCGACCTCGCCTGAAGCCACCGAATGGAACGCCGTCGAAGCGTCACCGCATGGTGCGCTTGTCGCGCGCTACCGCCGCTCCGGAGATGGTGTGCGCCGCCACAGCGTCGAGTATACAGACCTTCGTGCAGCACCCGGTGACGACGCGAGCTCCACCGCTACGGCTTCGGCGCATGCTGTGCTTGCAGACAACGCACTCGCGTCGCTTGTCAGCAGCGAGACGCTACGCGCCACTCGCGTTGGCGGCGAGGCGCTGCTGAGTTCCGTGAGCCGACTGAGCCTCCGCCTGATTGAGCAGGGTGACGCAACCGTGGCAGCGTTGCCCGATCACACCTGGGTCGATCCCGGTGCACGGCCGGTGTCCGCACAGCTCACCGAGCAGCTCCTACACCGACGCGCAGAGGGTCTCACGGGTGAGGCGCTGCTGGGACGCGTCGCGAGCCACGTCTCCAATGACATGCCGGCGTTTCGGGAGTTCATGTGGCGAGCTCCTGCCCGCGTGGCCATCGAGCCTGAGCTGGTTGCCCCCCTGGTGGAGACCGCAGCGGCCGCCGACTCGCCGCTCGCCGCGCGCTCGCTTGCCCTGGATGTGCTTGCGCAGACGGGAACAGAAGCGGCGTCACTCGGCCTTCTCGAGGCCCTTCAATCCGACGCAGTACGTGAAGACTTCCGCTACGCGGTCCTTCTGCAGCGCGCCTCTTTCGTAAGTGATCCACCGGCGGAGTTGGTGAACTGGGTGCATGCTCGATCGTCGAGCGCCGACTCCGATGAGGCAAACGCGGCGACCTACACCCTCGGTTCCCTCGTCGCGGCGCTGGATGACAGTGAGCGCAGCGGCGAGGCAGACGCGGTCCACGCGGATCTGCATACCCGGTTGCAGGCATCGACCAGCGGCGAAGGCCGGGCGCACCTTCTTCGCGCCCTCGCGAACGCGCGCCGAGTTGGCGACGTCGCGACCTTCACGGATTTCATCAACGACAGCGACCGCCGTGTACGCGCCGCCGTCGCGTCAGCGTTCGAAGACATTCCCAGCCATGGGTCGCTGGCGGGTTTGCTGCACATGGTCGGCGACGACAACATCGCCGTGCAGCGAACCGCGCTGCTGGGACTACGGCCGCAATACATCGATGACGGAGCGCTGGCCGAGCTGGTTGACGCCGTCGAGGCGGGTCGCATTCTGCCACGTAACGAACGCACCCTTCTCGAAGCGGTACAGCTGGAAGTCGACGACGACCCTGCATCTGTCCGCCGCATTGGGGAGTTGATGGGCGAGCTGTCTTCGGACCCGCAGGTGATCGCCGCGGCCCGCACACTTGTCGAACGTGTGGACCACCACCTGGCTGCGCAGCGTTGAGGGCAACCTCGTCAGCGACGACGAAGCAACGCAAACATCGCGACGAGGACAAACACGGTGGGAGCACCGCGGGCGGGCAGCACGCTGGAACATGTGCATCCACCACCCCGCTCAAAC
>JAUICO010000110.1 GCA_030427825.1 bacterium
GTCCTGCGAACCAGGTCAGCAACGCGCTACCGAGGCGAACTCCGCCGTCGAAGCGATGGTTCGTCAGCGCGATCAAGACCTCGTCAGAGCGGTTCATCTGAAACTGTGCGCGACGGCCTGCGGCGGTACCGGCGAACTCCGCCAGCGCGTTCGCCGCGATGACGCCCGTCGAGCCCTCCGGCTTCGGACCGTCCTCGTCCAGCTGCACCAGCCATCGGGGTCCCACCGTCACGCCATACACGTCGGTCGCCCACCGCACCCAATACAGTGAACGGTTCGGCACCCTGCGTGCGCGCCACTCCCCTTCGCTGTGCGGCAGCTGCTGATACAGCTCGACTTCGCTCGCCAGAGATGACTCCACGAATCGGCCGACTGTCATCCCGCCGACCTGCTGGTCGCTGACGCGGCTTATCGCTTCGTCGCCGCGACCCGCCCAGGGGTCGACAACGGTCTCTTCGACGCGGGCTTCCTCCGCGCTCGACAACGCGGCGAGCGCTTCTTCGTTGCCGGCGCCGCGGCTGAACAGGATCGCCAGCAGCAGGCCCACGAGCAGAAGCACAATGACCCCGAACAATGCGATCGCCACCAGGCGGCTGTTGTCACGTCGGCGCATCCCAACTCCGAAGATCGTCCGTACCGCAGACTAACACACCGGCATTGACCGAAGGAAGGTGCCCGACGCGGGGCGACTACTCACGGCGGCCCTGCCAGCACCTGCGCACTTCATCCGCGAGCTCCTCCTCGTACTGCCGATCCGCGACGGTGGGACGGACTCGGTAGTAGCCGTCGCCTGTGAGAGCGACACCCTCCGGCGCAGGTCCGCGGCGCTGGCGTACGCGGGTCACGTTGATCCCCGGTCCGTACCAGGGGTCCATCACCACCGCGATCGAGCTGCGAACCCGCTCGTTGGCCCGAAGCTCCCAGCGACTGAGCACCAGCTGTTGGGTGTCATCTGCCAGCGCGACCTCGACCCGCGCGGCCACTTCTTCGACCGCGCACGCGAAGAGCAGCTCCTGCTCTGCGGCCAGGTCGATCTGCTGCCCGCTCTGCGACTGCGGCGCACCGCAGCCGCCGAAGAGTGCAGTCGACGCACATATCGCAGACACTGCAGCGAAGGCCGCAATCTTCGGATTTACCCTTCTCAACCGCGACTCACGCTGCAACATTCGGCCCGCTACTCCACCCAAGAGGGTTTTCGATGACTCTTCGTATCAGCGACGCCGCAGACCGACCAGCGCTCACCCGGCTGAGAGCCACCCTGGAAAAGGTGATCCGAAGCTGGTGCGATGAGAGCGGACTTCTGGAGGTCTTCGCGCCAGCCATTGTCCAATCCCCCGGCATGGAGCCTCACCTGCGTGCCTTCGAGGTCAGGGCCGTCGAGGCTGCCGATCATTGCGGCTACCTGCACACCTCGCCGGAGTACGCGATCAAGTCGTGGTTGGGGCACTTCGACTGCGATGTGTTTTCCCTGGGACGCGTCTTTCGCGACGAGCCTGCCGGCAGGATGCACTGGCCGGAGTTCACCATGCTCGAGTGGTACCGGGTCGATAGTGACTACGAGGCCCTCATGAAGGATGTGGAGTCTCTCTTCTGCACCGTATGCCGAGCCTTCGGCGCCACGGACGCCGTGGTTCTACCCGCCGCCGGCGCAAGCATCTCGCTGCACGCTCCATTCGAACGCATCACGTGGTCAGACGCGATGCTGCGGCACGCGGGGGTTGTTGATGACAGCGACCCGGATCAGCTGAGGGCTGCCCTGGCCAGAGCCGGAATCAAGGCAGACCGGAGCTGGGACGCAGCGACGCTGCGCAGCATGGTGTGGTGCGAAGTCATCGAGCCTCACCTCGGCGCACCGACGCCGACCTTCCTCACCGAATTCCCCGCTCGCGACGCCGCCCTGGCGCGCATCTCTGAAGCCAACCCCGCGGTGGCGGAGCGCTTCGAGTTCTACGTTCGCGGCAGCTGGGAACGAGGCCTCGGCGTAGATGCGGCCGGCGGCATCGAGCTCGCCAATGCGTTCAGTGAGCTTGTCGATTCAACTGAGCAGCGACAGCGCTTCCTCGCTGAGGAGCAGCTTCGCCGCGATCGCGGTCTCCCGGTGTACCCGATGCCGGAGGCGATGCTCGCCGGCCTCGACGCGATGAAGCCAAGCGCCGGCATTGCGTTGGGCGTGGACCGGCTCGCTGTCTGGCTCGCCGAGGCATTCCTCGGCATCCGCGCGTCCGTTCGCGACTTCTACCTTGTCACCTGACCCGCTTCGTTGCGCGCCGGCCCGCGGCACGGCACCACGGCACGAAGCGGGTCTCAGGTAACGTCGACGCGCAGAACTTCATCGCCGATGATGACGTAGTCGCCGTGCGTCAACGCAGCTTCACCACGAATCCGGACATAGGTCCCGTTCGTAGAGTCGGTGTCCTCAAGCGCGTAGCCCTTCTTCGCGGCGTAGACGCGTGCATGAGACGATGACAGGTGGTTATCAGCGGGCAGCGCGATGTTGGCTCCGTCACCGCCGATGGTGATCTCGTCACTGCTCGCCGTGTGAGAGAGTCCCGGCTTGCCGCCTTCAAGCACCTGCTGAATTCGGAAGCCGCCCTTGCGAACCGGGCTGATGAAGTGGTGCGTTCCGTCGCTCGACTCGTAGCTATCCTTCTGCTCGAGAGACTCGAACACAAAGTACTGACTTCCAACGCGAAACCAGTCACCGGACTGAAGACTGTGCGGGCCGCGGATGCGGAGATACACACCGTTCGTTGAGCCGATGTCTGTCACAACCAGCTGACCGTCGCGATACAGGAAGGTCGCGTGCTCCGGGCTCACAAACTTGTCTTCGCTGAGTGAGATGTCGCCGCTGCTGCGACCGGCAACATGCGAAGTGCCGGACAGACCCCACGTAAGACCTTCCGGAGCCGAGCCGGAAACTACGGTGAGGCGGGCATGCCCCTGCTCTATCATCGCTCCCATCGGGCGCGTCTTGCGATCGGATTTAGCCACGAATCATCTCCTTCTGGCGATTGCGCCCAGCGGGCGAGCCGGCAGACTACGAAGCACGCCGCCACCGGTCAAGAATAGCGAATTCCGAGGACCCGTCGACTACTGCTGTAAACTCGTGCGAGCAAGCGCGCGAACTCTCGGATCATGGTCATCCATCGCCGACGTCAGCAGCGCTCGTGCCCGCTCATCTGTGCGTACCTGCGCCAGGGCGCGCACGGCTGCGATTCGCTCGTGAACGTCCTGCTGCAGAGCGTCGTGACTCAAGGCGATCGCACGGTCCGGAGACGCGGTCATCAGCGCCATCAAGGCGGCGGCACGCACGGCAGCGGACCCGTCGCTTCGCCAGACCGCAGCCAGTCGCTCTTCGTGTGCACTCCGAGTCGAGAGCGCCCGGCACGCAGCAACACGAACCCGCCACGATTCATCGCTGAGCGCGGATACCAGCTCCTGCACCGCGTCGTCCTCACCTGAGAGCGCACGAACAGCGGAGACGCGGACGCCATCGTCAGCGTCGGATAGCGCGCCCCTGACCAGTTCAAGCTCCGAATGTTCAAGCGGTGCGGCTGCAGCGAGACCATCCAGCGCGGGCTGCACTCGTCGAGGCTCACCCGTCGCTGCCATCTCTGCCAGATGAACGCGGCTTCGGCGCAGGGCCTCGACCACAAGCTCGCGGATGTGCGCGGCGGTCCCCGCGGACACACGCTCCTCAACCCCGCCGAGGCTCGCCCGGCCGGCCGGCGCCAACATCGGCAGAACCGACTCCGCCGATTCGTGGCTTAGAGTGACCATCCGGGCGATGGCGGCGGTCAGCTCTCCGCCGGATTCGCTGAGCGCACGCTCCGACGCACCGTCCGCGCCGTGTCCGGCATGCTCAAAGATCCCCGAGAGCATTGCGTCGGTATCAAACTCTCCGCTCGACTCGCTGTAGAATGACATCGCGGATTCGAAGGAACGCAGCGCCGGCGTCACCAGCACCGTGTGGCCCTGTGCGAGCAGTGCACGTGATGCCGCCATTCGCGCCGGACCGTTCGCCAGCAGGGTCCCACCGATCAGCACCTCTACGCTGTCTCTCGATGATGGCAGCTGGCCGAGGGCCCATGCAGCATACACGCTCTGCTCGGCGCGGCCGTGCACGACGAGGGTCTCGAGCAGACTGCGGCCTGCTTCGTGGCGTAGGGCACCGGCGGACCAGATCGCAGCGTGCTGCAGCGTCGCGGTCTCTGAGAGCAGGCCGGCGCTGATATGCGGCAGCGCCCTCCCGTCGCCGTGCCGCGCCAGGCCGATCAGCGAGATCGCGCGCTCGGCGGCACCGGCATCGTCGCTGTCGACGACCGACGCGAGGTGCTCAAGGCCTTCGCCCCCGATTCGACCCAGGGCCCAGAGAGCGAGGCGTCGGGTACCGGCTTCATCGTCAGAGGAAAGCCGAATCAGCGGCTGAATCACGCGCTCGTCACCCATGCGTGCCACGGCGGCGACGGCCTCCCTCTCCCACGTGGCCTCGTCTTCGATCATCCGCGCGATCGGCAGCGCAGCGTTCGGGTCACCGAGCCCGGACAGCACGCGCAACGCGGTCGTACGGACGCCCATGTCGTCGCCGGCCAGACCATCCAGGAGCGGACGCAGCGCACGCCGACCGATGCCGGCGAGCTCAGCCGCAGCCGCCTCAGCGTCGTCAGGAGCTCCGTACCTGGCGCGAAAAACCAGCGGCGACACCATCCGCTCGAACACCTCGATCAGTAGCTTGCGATGCGTCTCAGCTGTCTGCGCCCCGAACGCCAGGGGTTCGACCAACGCGACCAGCGCAGGCAACGACGCCGCGGCCTGGTTGATGTGCATGGAGCGACGTCCGGCACGCAGAATCTGCACATCGTCGCGAGACTCCCCAATCACCTCACGATAGAGCTCATCGGCATCTGCGGGGCGTGCGAGCGCGAGGTAGATCTCGGCCAGCTCGAAGTAGAAGGGGAAGGCGCGTGGGTCCAGACGCAGCGCAGAACGGTACGCGATGACCGCGTCATCCAGCATCTGCATCTGTCGGTATATGTCGCCCAGTCGGGCGTGCGTAGAAGCGTCGTCCGGGTTCAGGTCGACGGCGATCCGAGCGAACTCCAGCGCCTGTGCGTCGTCGTACAGGCGCAGCGAGATCTCGGCGAGGCGATGGTAGGTCTCCCGGGCCCTCTGCGGGTTCAACTCCGCGATGCGCTGCAGGACGGCGATCGACTCCTCGAAACGGTTCTGCCGGGTGTAGATTTTCTCAAGGGCATTCAGTGACGTGAGGTCATCGGGGGCGTTCACAAGAATGTCGCGGTACAGGGCCTCTGCCGCGTCGCTGCGCCCCGCGGCGCTATACGCGGCGGCCAGGAAGTATCCGTTCTCGCGATCCTCAGGCTCTGCCCGGCGGCGTTCTTCTGCGGTGCTGATCACGGACTCAAGCTGGTCGAGCTCCTGCGAGATTTCGATAATGGCATCCCGCGCCTCCGCTCGCAGGTGCCCCTGATCGGTGCGCTCGTAGAGTTGCCTCCAGTGGCGCAGCGCCGGAGGGTACTGTCGGGCGCTGCCATAGAGATCTGCGAGCTCGCGCAGATACATGTCATTGGCGTCGTCCTGACTCACCGCCTCCCGGTAGTGAGCTATCGCTTCTTCGTTGAGGCCGTGATTGGCGTACACATCGCCGAGCATCGCGTGCGCCACAGCGCCATCGCCTTCGACCTGAAGAATCCGAGCCCACGCGCGTTCCGCCGCTGATCGACGGCCCTGCATGTAATGCATCTCACCGAGCGCGACGTAATTCGTGGGATCAGAGGGCTCGATCCTCACCACACGTTCCACTGCGGCGAGCGCCGCGTCAGCGTCACCCAGGCGGTCGAAACGCTCGGCGAGTTGACGGAGCACATCCGGGTTGGAGTTGAAGCGCCGGTTCATGGCCCGCAGCAGGCTGAGCGCCTCGTCGGAATCGCCCCGCCGTCGGTAGATATCCGCCAGCCGGAAGCCGTATGTGGAGTCGCTGGAATTGCGCCGCATCAGAGTCCGATACTGCGACACCACCTCCTCCATCTCGCCGCGGCGCTCGAGGAGACGAATCAGCGCCAGACGGGCGTCGATGGACCCGCCGTCTCGCCGCACCGCAGAACGCAACGCGTCGATCGCCTCATCTTCGCGGCCGATCTCGTCGTAGAGATCAGCGAGCAGCAGCAGCTGGCTGAAGCTCGGATTGCGCCACTCCGACGAGTAGTAGTCGACCAGCTCATCCAGGCGCCCTTCTCCGCGATACACCGAGACGATCGACTGCTCGAGCTCGCGCCGCAGCCAGTATCCTTCGTCCACCAGCCGCATCGCGGAGCGGTACTGGTCGATGGCTTCGTCCGAGCGCCCCATCAGTGCCATTACGTCGCCGATGTCGCGCATCGCGATCGCCCGCTGGCGGGTGTCCCGACCGGCGCTCTCGAGGACGGCGGTGTATTGCTGCAGCGCGTCGTCGTAGCGCTCGTGCTCGATGAAGAGCGAGGCCAGCTCTGCCCGAATCGACGCATCGTCCGGGTCCAACTCGACGAGGCGCTCAACGTAGGCGCCGGCCGCCTCCCAGTCGTGGCTCTCGAAAGCCAGGTCGGCCAGCGCTCGGAGTATCTGCCGCTGATCGTCTCGCTCTGTGGCCTGCTCGAAGGCGAGCTCGTAGGCCGCGGCGGCTTCTTCGCGGCGCTCAAGGCGTCTCAGCGCCGCGCCCCGACCCAGCTGTGGCAACACGCTCTCGCCGTCGAGAGTGGCTGCGCGCTCGTAGCTGGCGAGCGCACCTTCGTAGCGTTCAGCGTGCTTGAGAAGGTGGCCGACGATCATCGCGTACGCGAAGTTCTCAGGGTGCTCTTCGGCCAGACCTTCATAGTCGGTGAGCAGTCGCTCGAAGCCGCCGCCGCTCGCTGCCAGCACGCGCTCAAAGATCCGCCCTTCGACCGGGTTCGCCTCCAGAATGCCGCGGTAGCGCCGCAGAATCTCGGCGTTGCGCGCGCCGCTGTCATCGGCGCCCCAGTCCTGCGCGGACGCGATCGGCGACAAAGTCAGGGTGGCGGCGAGCGCAGCGACCAGTATGGCTGACACCGCCTGCGCGCATCGTGCGTACACTTCCCCGTGGGATCCGCGGGCAGCGGAATGCTCGGGGAGCGAACTCCCGCTGGCGTCACCTGTGGGCATCACGTATCAGCACTCCGCGCTGTCTCGACATTGACACCTGCGCAGCTATCGGAATTGTCGGCCGGCTTCAATCCGCCGGGAAGACGCCGAAGTAGCGTCCCGTTACGTCTCAAACCGCAACACCCGCCCGCGACATTCCTCACGCATGCTGAACCGACGCAGACCGCAGCTACTCGCCTTCAGGGTCGCCTTCTGGGCAACTCTGTTCGTGATCGGGCTGCTGCTCTTTCTGGATCGGCGACCGCTCGTGCTGCGGGCAAAGGACGCCGGCAGAGGCGGTGAACCGACCCGCATCGAGAGCGAAGGCACCTTCGCAGTTGTAGTTGATCCCGGCGTAATCGCAGGAGAAACCCGCAGTGGGAATTTCGAGCGCAGCTGGGCATGGATCGACACGCTGCGACAGGAAGTCGGACCGGTCACCACCCTGAGTGTTGACGACCTGCGCGCCGATCGCCTTCGCGACTTCGGCGTCGTGATCGTTACCGAGAGCGCGAACCGATCTCCGCGTATTCAGTCCCGGACCACGGAGCTGGAATCGTTCGCGAACAGCGGCGGCACGCTGGTCCTCGAGCTTCCCACGGCCACGGTGCGAGAGACCTTCGCGGCGGATGGTGCCGGCGGATGGCGCACGCCGGCGGAGATCAGCGCGGTGGAGAATGCGGCGCCTTCGACGGCGGATCGACTGATCGAGATGCCCCTGCTGACGCGGTACATCGGCAGCACACGCCCGATGGTCGACTCGACGACCCTGCTGGCGATGGACGGAACGCCGGTCGTCTACTCCCGCCGAAGCGGGCGCGGACGCGTTGTGGTCTTCGATTTCAACGTCGCCGCGCAGGTAGCAGCGATGCAGCAGGGACTGCCGGGGCGAAAGATGCGGGTGCACCCCCGTCGCGCGGGCGACGTAATCCGAACGGCGGACCTGGCTGCCGCACCGTCGCTCGGCGGCACGCTCGAGCCGTACGCCGATACCCTGGAAGCGTGGAGCGTGCACAACGCCATCGGCTTCGGTGCACCGGTCTTCTACTTCTGGCCATGGCCGGACGGCGGCAAGGGCGCGCTGATTTCGTCCCACGACTCCCGACACTTCGACGGACGCCCGCTGTGGATGAGCGCTTTCGAGCACATCCAGGGCGGACGGACGACGACCTTCGTTTCTCCGCCTGCTCGGCGAATGAAGCTCGAAGATGTGCCGGACGAGGACCAGCACTCACAGCTTGAACTGCTCTGGGTGCTCGACCCGCGAGACGGCAATGTCTTCCGCCGCTATGGCATCTTCGGTATCCATCCGATCGTGCAGCCCCTATCGCTCACGGGCCAGCTGAATGCACTGAAGCGAACCCTGGGCGAAGACGCTGTGGTTAATGGCGTCCGCATCTGGGACGGTCGATGGGCGCGGCGCTTCACCGAGCCCTTTCGGGCCATCGATGCCGCCGGCTTCGACTACTCTGTGACCTACCAGCCGGCGCCGAACGCACCACAGGGCTATACATTCGGCACCTGTCAGCCCTTTACACCCATGGACACCAACGGGCTGCCCTTCTCGATTCAGGAGATTCCGGTCTGCTTTGCGAATCCGAATACGCGGGAAGAAGCGGCCCGCGCGTTGGAAGCACTGCGCCTCGCAGCCGAGGGTGGCTGGGCGCTGCACCTGCTTACGTCGTCCGATCGCTTTCACGAGTCGCCTTCGATGACGACCGTCGATGTTTGGCGCGCGGCGGTGCAGCAGGCACGCGACAGCGAGATGTGGATGGGGGGAACCAACCAGCTGGTCCGCTTCTGGCAGCGAAGGACAGCTTCCGCGCTGCGCGTAACCTCGTCTCGAATTGAGCACCGCATCGACGGCCGTGGCATCGACGAGATGCGCTTCACGGTCGAGGTCAACGCGACGGGTAGCGGGATGGCGCTCACGCTGCCGGAGACGAGCGGCGGCGTACAGCTGCTCTCTGTCACCCGCGGCGGCCTGGGAGGTGACCCGGCGAGGCGCAGCGAAGTCGCCACTGTGGAACGCGATTACTACGGCAACCACGTGCGCCTTGTGGAGCTCGAGCGTGGCGAGTCGACCTACAGCATTCGGTACGGTCACCCATGAACCCGGCACGATCTACACTTCGCGGAAACAGACGCGGCCCCGGCCTCGAGCTGATGGTAGCCCTGGTGCTGCTGCTGGTCGCCGGCGGGCTCTTTCTGCGCTCCCACCCGATCCGTGTCGGCAAAGGCAGCAATCCGGAGACGACGGCGACCCGCCCGGTGGGAACCGAAGGCTCCGACGTGCTGATCGTCCTGAGCGAGGCACGCGAGGCTCGCACCCCCGAACAGTGGAATCTCGACCAGGTCTGGCTCAACAGCATCGAGCAGGAGATTGGCGACTATGAAGTTACCAGCGTCGCGGCCGTCACCCGGTCCGGCCTTGAAGGCGCGGCGTGGGTGGTCATTCCCCGCAACGCAGCCGCCGAGCTGAGCGCTGAGCAGATTCTTGAAGTAGCGGCCTGGGTGGAAAATGGCGGCGTCGCCATTGTGGAACAACCCGAGGGCCCGTGGCGTCCACTGATCGGATTGAATCTGAACCGGGCTGCCGTGCGTGACTGCCGCCGAATCACCAGCTTCGACGGCTCACCCGCCCGGGGACGTGCACGAGAGCATGTCATTTCAATGCCGCTTCGCTCGACCCTGATGCCCTACAACCCGCCTTCCATGGCTCGCGGTCGTGACTATCAGGTCCTCGCTGAGGCTGACGGACACCCGGCGATTGTGTCCATAGCCAGCGGTCGCGGTCGCACCCTGCTGGTTCTCTTCGACCTCGGTACCGCCGTCGGGCACATGCAGCAGGGTACGCCGGAGTCTGACTTCAGCGCGCCGCGACCTGAAGATCTGCGGGCACCGAGCGACCTTACCGTCACCGGCGCGATGGTGACCGACGAAGAGATGCAACGGGTCGAGGTCCCCTGGGCAGACCTTCTGGAGCGAAATCTCTTCTATCTGGCTGAAGGACACCGACCGGTCGCGCGCCTGTGGAACTATCCCGGCGACTGGCGCGGTGCGTTCATATCGACTCACAGCGCCGGCGATGTCGGCAGCTCCGCTGAGTACATGACATCCTGGGAACACGAGAACGACGTCGCGTCTTCTATGTTTGTCGTAGCAACGCGCATGTCCCCCGAGAGCCTCGCGCGCATAGGCCGCAAGGGTGGCGACGTGCAGCTGCAACACGTGCCGCCGAACGCAGCAGGTGCGCCGCGTCGTACCTGGGGCGTACGCCGTTTTCGTCCGGCACAGCGCCCGATGCGCCTGGACGAACAGTATGAAAGGGTCACCCGGGACCTGCGCCCCTACGGCCCGCTGAGCGCGAATCGCAACGCCGATACCCTGTGGCCGACAGACACCTTCAGCGGGTTTCGTGCGCTTGAGGGGCGATCGTTGACCATGGACTCCAGCCTCGGACCGGCGCCGGCTCGGTTGGGGCCGGTGCCCGAACAGGTCGGCTATGTGTTCGGGACGGGGCTGCCCTTCAGGCCGCTCGACAGAAACGGGAACCGCTTCGGCTTCTTCGAGCTGCCGTTTGCCCTCTCCGATGGCAATCCCGCGTACTCAACGCAGTGGATGCGCATGCTCGTGACAGACGCCGCCGACGTGTTCCACACCACCATCGTGGGTGACTGGCGGCCGGACACGATGACGAGCTTCCCCAGCTATGATGCGATCGGCGGTTGGCGACTCGCTTTCGAGCACGCCGACGGACAGGACCTTTGGGTCACCACTCTTGACCAGTACTCGCGCTTCCTGGACGCGCGCCAGCGCAGCGCAGTACGTTCGTCGTTCATCGACAGGCGCCTGACGATCGACGCGCGCATCGCCGAGGTCGAGCGTGACGATCAGGGAAACTACATCGACGTCGTACCGTCAGTTGGCTTCCCTGCTCGCTATCGAGGCCGCCCGGTCGAGCATGTATGGATCGACGGCACCCCAGCCTCGATTCACGACGTGTTCATCAGCGGCGATCGCATGCTGCACGTTGTCGAATTGGACCCGGGTGAGCACCGCATCGAAGTGTTCTACGGCACGATGATCGACAGCGGCAGAGGCCAGGGCAACCCCTAGCGGGAGGGTCCTGTTGTAGCTGCGTACGCAGTGGAATCAGTCGCAGACGAAGCGACGATAGTAGGTGATCGACTCATCAGCCGCGGCGCTGGGCTCTGTCCAGACGACAACGTAACCGTCCTCGCTGAGGTCGATGCTGAGCTGATCAATGGCCGAGGAGTCGTCAAACCTCGAGCCCACCCCTTCGCGCAGCTCGTCCCTGAAGTCTGTCACACCGAAGGCTGTCCCGATGGCCCCATCCGCATCGATTCGCTGGACGAACAGGTTTCGGATGCCGTCGAACTCTCCAAACCATGCCACACCTGCTTCGCCGGAATCCGAGGCGATCGCGAGCCGTTCCTTGTTCGTGCGGTCAAAGGCACCGTCAACGGCGAAGGGTTGTCGCACGACACCTGTTGCGTTCACCAGCGCCGCGCGCAGCAGCTGTTCCTGACCGTCCCCGGTCGCCTCGAACCAGGCAACAAGAGCGATATCGCCAAGTGTCGCCGCTGAGAACTCACCAAATTCGTCTGACTGCTGCTCGATGACCTCGTTGTCCTCGAAGCTGTCGCCGCTGCTGTCGATGACCGCAGAACGCAGCGACCAGCCACCTGCCGTCGAACGACGGTACAGGACCGCAGCTGCGCCGCCGAGAGTCATCGGCCAGGGACGACTCGACGTCGTCTGCCGGTCGGAGAAGATGGTGACGCTATCGCGTGAGTCGGCGCTGCCGTTGACCGGCTCCCGATCATCGCTGAGCAGCATGCCTTCGATCTGCCGCTGCTGTCCCGCCTGCCCCGTCCAAACCGTAAGGAAACCCTGCGGAACCGCAGCGATTTTCAGCTGTTCGGCGGTGAACGACGGCCCCACGTTTGCGCTGTCCTCAGCGGAATCCACGGCCTGCTCGGTGGGACGTACCGCGCCGGTACGAACACGTTCATTGCCGTTGGACTCACGCCTCCAAACGCTCACCACACGCGTCGGGTCTGCAGCGCTGGTCGCATCGATGGCGAAGAAGCGCGACGCTGCGTTGTCGTAGCGCAGGAGACCAAGGGTATTGTCGATGGCGTCACCGATGCGCTCTCCGGTGTCCGCGTGAAAACGCGCGATGCCCACCCCCTGGCCGGACGCAGCGGTCACGACGATCTGGCCACGGGCCAGAGAGTCGTCATCAACCCAGGTGACGGTCGTCTCGCGATACGGACCTCGCATGCCCTCGAGGGCCACAACCGGCGTCGCCGGCGCGCAGCCACTGGGTTCACACTCACTGCTGGCGCTATTGCAGAGGTAGCCTGACCGGCAGTCGTTCTGATCTTCGCACGTCGACAGACACTCGGTGTTGGCGGCGTTGCAGGCGTAACCGTTGCAGCTCGCAACCTCGTCACAGTCAGCCTCAACGTCGATTATCGCGGAGCACGAAACCAGCGCCGTCGAGGCGAGCACAGCCGCAGACAGCATCACTGCGCGCATTACCATTCGCTCTGTCACATCCAGACCCGGAAACAGATTACAACCTGGTGAAGTCTAGCGGTGCAATACGCGCCGGCGCAAGAGTGGGTAGCTCGCTGTCGCCTGCCGCCGGGGGCCGCACGCCGCTTCTGGTGACCTGACCATGGCTTGTGCTACCCTGTTCTGTACATGGAAGCCCACTGCGCGGCCCGAACCCGGCACCGAAGCAATATGACTTACCTCCGAACTTCGCTCCTCTTGTCCCTGCAGGCGCTGCTGGTTTGCGTCGTTGCACTGTCCTCTGCCGCCGCACAGACGCCCGAAGAGGCTGAAGCCCTGTCCGCCCGGGGACGCGACGCATTCCTCTCAGGCGACTTCGAAGGGGCGGCGGACCTCTTCGAACGGGCTTACGCCGCCGATCCCCACCCGGTGCTCCTATACAACGCCGGGCGAGCTCTCGAAGCCGGCGGCGATCCCGCCGCCGCTCTCGCAGCGTACCGCCGAGTCGCCGAAGAGGCTGAGGACGAAGGAGTACGCGCCGCTGCGCAGGGTCGGGCAGGAAACATGGAGGACCTGCTGCGTAGCGAGGGCTACAACCCCGACACAGTGACATCTGAATCCTACCGTCGCGAAGTGGCCTACGAGATCGTGACGGAGCCTGCCGGTGCGACGGCCTATCTGAACGGCCTTCGCGTCGGGACGACCCCGGTGCACGCCTCGGCAAGGGAGGGCCTGTACGAGCTCTATCTGTCGGCCGACGGCTACCTGCCTTCGACGACGACCCTCGAGGTTTCGCGCGACAACACCAACACCTCGACGATCGCATTGGAGGCACGAACGTCCCTCGATGAATATGTCGCCGCGGATCCCGGTCAGCTCACGGTCATCGGCCCGGCGCAGGGAATGAGCCTGTTTATCGATGGCGACCTGCAGAACGAAACGACGCCGATTCGCGGAAGACCCCTGCCCGCCGGCGAGTACCACATCAGTATCACCCACCCCGAATACCACGAGTACCGCACGCGCGTGACCATCCGAGCCGGCGTGGAGACCCGCATCGTTGCCGACATGGACCGCGTCGTCGTGGACGGCTCAGGGCTGACGAACCGCCAGCGAATTGGCACCTACACCATGATCGGTGGCGGCGCGGTTCTCGCCGCCGGCGCTGCCTTTGGCGTCGCCGCTTTGGCAAACTCCGGCAGCTACAACACCGACGTCAACGCGACCGACCGGGCATCGAAGCGTGACGCGGCCCAGCGCAACTCTACCATCGCGGACATCCTGATCATTTCAGGCGCCATAGTGACCGGCGCGGGCGCGACCCTTCGCTTCCTCAAGCCGCGTCACCGAGACCAGGCGGATGCCCGTCAACGCCCGGACGACTTCCTGCTGCTACGCGCCGCTCCGATGCCCCTGCGTGGCGGCTTCGGTGCCTCCGTAACTGCAGAGTGGTGAGCGCCACCGACCCTCGGCACACCTGTTCCGGTATGTTCGAAGACGACCGCCGACGCCTCTGCTCCAGCGCATCCCGCAACTGAGCACCGACCCGCATGCAGGGGGTCATCCCGCGTCGCGTATTCGAGCATCGGCTCGCGTGCCCGGGGTTATCCCGCCCCGTGCGGCCGGCCCGCATGCTCTCGGCGTGTCCCGAGGTTTGAGACGAGGCGGTGCGAGGGCTCTCGCTGCGGAGGCACGTCGCGACCGTGACAGCGCATGCCCGCTGTAGCGATT
>JAUICO010000111.1 GCA_030427825.1 bacterium
AAGACGGTATAGATTCCACTCGGCGTCTGACCACTGCGTCGTATCGACGCCGTATTGCGCCGGCGACCGGATCGCGTTCAGCGCCTCAATGAGGAAGGGCCGCATCTCGATCTCGGCCATAACAAGCTCGTTTGCGTCTTCCGGCGAGAGCAGGGACTCCAGGCCGAAGCGATCGAGGTCGAGCTGTGCCGCGCCGCCGCTCTCAGCGGGCTCGAGAAGGGTCGTAACACGGTCGCGTACAACACGTAGGACGCGAACGCCTTCGTTGCCGGCGTGGTCCACCGCCACCACGCGAATCTCGTTGCTCCCGACAACCAGGCGCAGGGGCCACGACCAGGTGCCGTCAAAGGGTATCGCCGTCGTTCCCGTTGCGCCGGTCTCGATGCGCATCGAGCGCACCCCACTTGCATCACTGACCGTACCGGCGATCGTCAGAACCGCCTCTGTCGTGTTGAATTCGGTGTCTGGCGGCTCGGTCACTCCGATGCTCGGGCCCATGCCGTCGTGAAGGATAGGGGCGCGGGCCTGCTCAGAACGGCCGTCGCTATCCGTAACCGTGGCCGTAATCGTGCTCGCGGCGTCCGGCGCAACCTCGACGGCACCGACGAAGCTTCCATCCGACTGCACGGTGGCGTCAACCGGGCCTCCGCTGCCCTGCAGGGTCACCGAGCTGATGGACTGGGACGCGCGTCGAGCCGTCGCCACGCCGTACACACAAGCCGTCGCCGTAGTGACGATGTCAGCGCTGGTTCCGTCGCAGCTGCCATCGCTCGCCTGCGAACCAAACGCGCTGATTCGCACTCCCGGGGCATCGCCTGCATACGAAACCACATAGTCGAGGATGCGTGAGCGCGATCCCTCTACCTCACGTATGCGCACACGCAGGCTGTTGTTGCCATGAGCAAGAGTCAGAGGTGCAACAAACACCGCATTGCGCCCGCTGCCTTCTCGAAGTGCGTCTACCGTGCGACCGCCCGCCAGCGTTACCGCAACTTCCAGCGCCGTTCCTTCTTCCGTCCACGCGGCCACAACCAGGTCGGCCGCGGGCCCGGTGATGGCGTCACCGCTGCGCGGCGCCAACACCTGTGCATAGATGCCGCCGACCACCGTCTCGCCTTCCTGCGAAGTCGGGTCGCCGTAATCCAACGGAGCATCGGCTTCGCACCCGGCAACGAAGCAGGGAAGTATCGCTAACAATAGCGCTACGGCCGACGTTGCGAGACGCTGTCGCGCGCTCTGTCCAGGGGCGTGTCCGCCCCTGGCGGCCACCACTACCGCACTCTTCGGCTTGCCGCCGGCAAACCTCATCACTTGCTCCCTCTGGACCCCCTGCGGAAAGCTACGCTTTCCTGAATGTGACAGGTAGGGGCGATGGGACGCTGGAGAGCCCGTGTCATCGGGTAAACTGAATGTGCTTCTGTCTCGATGTGTCATCAGAGCATCCGCCTGGACACATGGACGGTGATTTCGTCGGAGTCGTTGTTTGCTTCGATGCGCAGCCGGTACGTGCCACCTGTGTCATCGGCCAGATACACGGTTTGTGTGCCGGCGGTGATGGCGAGCTTCTCATGGACGCTGTCCCCCGAGCCGGCGATTGTTGTCGTAGACACTCGGTTCGATGCTCCGAGGTCCGGGCTCGAATAGAATCCAACGGTGTCGTAGTTGTACGTCTGCGGCAGCGGGTCGTCGGGGTGCACAAAGTAGAGCGCGCGCTGACCGTCGTTGCCGCGGCGATAGAAGAAATCGACGGCGCCGTTGTTTGCGAAGTAGTCCCCCAGGAGTCGGTCGGCGAGAAGGGACGCCTGGTCAGCGAGGTAGCTGCTGATCTCTGTACGAAGTGACTCTGCGCTCACGCCGGCAGGCACGTCCTGCACGGTAAACTTCACCGTCGCGGCGCCTTCAGGGATCGGCGTCGGAGTGACATTCTCGTGCTGTACTACCTGGGCGACTTCCGTGAGCATCTCCCACACATATTGCGGGTCCGGTGGGTTTCCGAGATTGAAAAGCACACTGAACTCAGACCAGCCCGGCGGGTCTCCATTCTGGCCGAGGTGTATGGTCGCCGGACAGCCGCCAAGAATGCTGAAGGGGTAGCAAACATTGGCGACGCGCGTGTTGTATGTGAGGTAGCCGCCGGCGGCAAAGATGCTCTCCAACAGCCACGGGTCGTAGGACCAGACAGATGCGTTGTTGCGCGGCATTCCCGGCAGGCTGTTCTTGCAGGCATCGTCGTTCACACACGCATTCACAAAGTCAGGGCTCTCGTAGAGAGTGAAGGTCAGATCCGCGACCGGGTTCGGGACCAGCCCCTCAATCTGAAAGCGATTCGGGTCGCCGAAATCGAACTCGACCACGTCATCAAAGGCCGGCCCGATCGTATCGACCACGGTAGCGATGTAGTCCTTGCTGCCCGCCGAAAGGTCGATCCCGTCGTGCCACACGAGGTTTGATGTGCCTTCGACGATCATCCGAAAGGTGTCTTCGTCGATGACCTCTGCAAAAGGCGGCGAGCTGGGGTCCATCACACCGGGGTGCCCGCTCGCAGCGTCGGGCCCCATGGAGACCCCCATCGGCGACAGGTTGTTCATCGCGTCGTAGAGCGTCACCGGGAGCAGCGGGATGAGGGAGTTTGGCGGGTTTCTTGTTGTGTACGGATGCGTACCGACAAAGCCGTCTCGCAGGGCAATCGCCACCTCGGCGGTACCCAGTACTTCCTGATGAACGCCGATATCCAGGGTCTCTGCCAGGATGTCACCGAAGTCGCCGGCAAAGCTGCCGATCAGCGGCAGGGCGTTGATTCCGTCGGCCAGACTCTTCATTTCGCCGATGGATGTACCTTCGACGTTCGCGTTCTTAGGAGTCATCGTCAGCAGGCGCACCATCGCGTACTCCGGGCTGGTTCGCCAGGTGCCGTCCGGGCCGACAAAGCTACGTCCAAGGGCGGTCAAATCACAGTTGTAGGTCGGCGAATCTTTGCTCCGCCACTCGGTGCCACACGCGGCCTTGATCTCGTCCAATGTGTTCTCAAGCAGGATCGTCGGGTCCAACTCAGTCAGCACGATCTCACGCTGTATGTCCTCGTTGATGACCTCGTTCACGCCCTCTTTGTCGAGCTCCATCAACACCGTAGGGCGCTCATCCCCGGCCCGGATTCGGAGGAAGTAGGTCTCTTCGGCAGACCACTCGGCGACGAATGTGTTGTTTACTGTGACCTCGTCCGAAGCGCCGAGCCCGTTCAGGTCAATGGCTCGCGCCTGCACGATGACTTCGCCAACCGGAATGTCGAGCGCGGTCGTCCAGGTTGCGAAACCGTCGCTGCTGTCCGCAAATTGATAGGGCTGCCAGGTTATTGTGTCGTCGCCACCGCCACCAACACGCGCGCCAAAGCGGACCTTTACCTCGCGAATACCGACGTTGTCGGACGCGGTGCCACTTACCGTAAGCTCATCGGTATTCACGTCGCCGGCAACCGGCGCCGATATTTGCACCAACGGTGCTTCGCCGTCGGCCTCGGGTCTTCCGTTCAGAGTAATTGTATCGGCGCCGGAGTTTCCGAGCGCGTCGTACGCCGTGATCGTGACCGTGTTTGTTTCGCCGGGAACCAGTGGAAGAAGCCTCGACCAGTGCGCAAAGTTGTCGCTGGTATCGACGCTGCGTTCGGTCAGCACTTCGCCGTTCAGCGAGGTCTCCATCCGCACCACGGCGCGGTCGTCGGTGGCGGTTCCCCGTACCGCTACAAGGGTCTGTAGCGGCGTCGAGTTGTCGTCGGGGCTCTCGATGAGCACCGAAGGAGCGGAGGCGTCCGGGCCACCACCGCTGCGCGTCACGAGGATGACGTCATCCGTGGCGCTGCGTACGCCGTCGACGTCAAAGCCCCAGGCTCGGATCTCAAAGCTTCCCAGAGGCGCAACGGCGTCCAGGTACCAGGTGCCGAATCCGCTATCGCTGCGCGCAGGCACCGGCGTATTGCCGCCCACCTGAACAAACACCGAGGCGATCCCGACGTCGTCGAAGCCTGTGCCCTCGATGCGCAACGCCTCCGAAACCGAGTCGCCATCAGCGGGCGTAGTGATGCGCACAATCGGCGCTTCCAGGTTGTCGGGAAGAACAAAACTGTCCGTCGAAACGTCGCCGAAGTCGCCGGCGTCTCCGTCTGCACCCGCGTCGACGACAGTGCTCGGCGTCGAGTCCAGCGCTTCGGTGCAGGCCACAGCAAGGAGGCACGCCGCTGCGCATGCGAGCACTCCGCGGCGACAGCGCCATCGCTCTGTCCTCTGCCATCGCACCAGGCTCCCCCACGGATTCACAGCGACTCGTTCCGACAATCGTATCTGCACAGTCTACCGGGGCGACCGGTCTGCGACAAGGCGGCGGAGCAAGCGGGCGGCGCGTGGGTGCGAGACTCTGTCTCGCGCTCTGTCCAGGGGCTTTCGCCCCTGGAAACCCCGGTGGAAAGCTGCGCTTTCTGTGCTGGAGTAGTCTTGGTGGTCGAGCTCGAACACAGACATGTTTGGCGGATGCCATGGCCGACTGGGGTCTGTTCCTCTACCGTCGGTGATACAGGGTTTCACTCCCCAGCCCTCAGCTAACGTACGCAAAAAAGCCCTCACGGAGCACGCCATGATCGACCATCTCAGCACCTACGCCACTGACTTCGAAGCAACACGCTCCTTCTACGAGGTCACCCTGGCGACGCTCGGCTACTCGCTTCAGATGCAGATGGTCGCCAGCTGGGACGAAGCCTGGCCGGAGCGGCGGCTGTGTGCTTTCGGACCCGACGGCACGCCCGTATTCTGGGTGGTTGAAGTTCGGCAGGCCTACACGCCGCGACACACCGCGTTCACCGCGAAGAGCCACGATGAGGTGCGCGCGTTTTTCAGCGCCGCGCTCGCAGCCGGTGGCCGAGACCATGGAGAACCGGGCCCGCGACCACACTACCACGCGCACTACTTCGCCGGCTTCGTGCTGGATCCGGACGGCAACAACATCGAGGCTGTGTGCCACATCCACGAGTAACGGTCGTACGCGCTCAGCTCGTCGCTGCGTAGCGCCGCGCTCGCTCAAGCAGGACCGACAGCGCCGGGTCATCGCCGGCCGGCGCCCACACATCGACCGCCTCTTTGTGCGCAGTAGCTTCGCGCAGGGTCGAATACAGCAGCCTGCCTGCTTCGGCGGCATCACCGTTCGGCGAGAGCGTGTAGACTTCGCCGTATGCTCCGGCACCCGACGGCGCGGGCCCGACGAGCACCACCAGGGCGCGCCGGCCGAGCTCGTTATCGCACCGGGCGTCGACCTGCCGCACCAAGCGTAGAGCGCCGGCACCACCCTCGTGCGCCGATGGAGCGACGGGCACTGACACTTCGCATCCCAACACCTCCGAAAGCCGTGTCGCGGAAATCGCGCCGGATCGCAGGATGCGAGGACTCGACTCTGCGAGGGTCACGATCGTGGACTCGATTCCCACCTCGCTCGGCCCGCCATCGACGATCAGATCGACTCTGCCGCCCAGCTCGCTCAACACCGCGTCGGCGCTGGTCGCTGCGACCTCATCAGAGCGGTTTGCGCTGGGCGCCACAACCGCCACGCCGGCCTGCATCAGCGTTGCGAGCGTGCTGCCGTGCTGCGGAATGCGAATGGCCACAGTTTTGCCCCCTGCCACGATGCGATCAAGCACCGTCTCGGCGCGGGGAACAATGACGGTCAGCGGACCCGGCCAGAAAGTCTCGGAGAGCAGGTCGAGCGCGGTGCGGTCCCAACCGTCGGCGACCAGGGGCTCGACCATGTGCCGGCAGGACACCATTACCGGCAGCGGCCGACTCTCAGGACGCCCCTTGGCGTCGAACACCCGCTCGACGGCAGCCTCATTGGTGGCGTCCGCCATCACGCCGTAGACGGTCTCTGTGGGCAACGCGACCACGCCCCCACCGCGAATCAGGGCGGCTACGCGAGCTGCGGTGCGCGGGTCATCGGCCTGTACGATCTCAGTTGCTATCTCAGTCACGGTTTCCGGTACCGAAGCAGCTCAGTCGTAGTTCTTTTTGCCGTGCAGGCGACCGCCGCGATCCATGTCGTCGAGCAGCTTGTGGGCCAGTTTCACAGCGTCCCACTGCTCACGAACCCGCGGTTGCTTCGCCGCCTGTTTCCAGGTCTTCGCCGGAGCCGCCTTCTTTGCTTCTTTCGAATGCCCACCCATAAGATTCTCCAAGTAGCGAAATCATCCAACCAGAGGGTCTGGGGGCGAAGGTCCCCTGCGGAGTGCAGCGGCAGCGCCCCTGCCCGGGTGGCGGGGCAGAACCCTACGCCCCACCGCAGCCGTCGTCTTAGGTACCTGAGTCCAGTTCGTCGAGAAGATAGGTTACTTCGTCGACCGAATCGTAGAGCAGGGACTCCTCTGCGACGTGCGCCAGCTTGTTGATCGCAATCGTAAGCAGGTGTCTGCCCAGCGGTTCCCGACCGCCAAGAACCGCCTGGCGGCCCAGGTCGATGAGCAGGGCGACGAACTCCGGCGCGTTGATCGGTTCGATGCGGTCTCGGTGGGTGGCGAGCTCGACCGCAGGCTCTGCAAGGGTCCACATGTTGCTGAGGGCATGCAGCCGCGCCTCATACAGCCGAGCCACAGCGCTGGACTGGGCGTCGCCGATGTCCACGAACGAGAAGATGGCTTCCTGGTAACGCGACCGGGCCTCGATATCGTTGCCGCGGGCTTCTGCGGCGCGCGCGAGCTGCAGGACTGCCTTGGTTGCCGTGTGGCGGTCACCCACCGAGAGCAGCTCTTCACGCACCCGATCCAAGAGCTCTTCAGCGGCCTTAGGGCGATGGCGCGCGAGCTCAATCTCGGCCTGCAACATTACGCAGCGAGCGGCGCTGTGGCGGTCTTCGCGTTGCGCAAATGCATACTTCGCCTTCTCCGCGAACGCGAAGGACTCTTCGTGCAGACCGCAGCGCAGAGCGGTGCGTCCGAGAAAGAGCAACGCCAGCGCCTGGCCGCGCTCGTGGTCGACGTGCTTGAACCCGTCGCTGGCTGCGCGCAGCTGCATCTCTGCGGGTTGCAGGTTGCCCGCGTCGAGCTCCAACCGGCCCAATCCATACCTTGCCCAGGCTTCACCTTCGACGTCGAAGTGCCGCGCGTAGCCGTGGATCGCTCGATTGAAGTGGGTGCGGGCATCCGTGAGGTCGCCCCGATGCCGCGCAAGATCGCCGCGAATGCGCAGCAGCTCTGCCGGCTTCTTTGCGCCATTGTCGGCGATTGCGCGCTCAGCACGGTCGAGCACGACGGTTGCCCGAGCATAGGCCGCCACATTGGACAGGGCTTCAGCCTGTCCGAGCATGGCGTCGAGCTGGTCCTGAAAGCGGGCGACCGCTTCGTCACGGGCGAGCTCTTCGGCAGACTTGAAGAAGTCTACAGCCACATCAAAGCTGCTGCGGCTTCGAGCCCCCCGGGCCGCGCGCAGATAGTAGTCGAGCGCTTCGACGAGATTTCCCGACGCACGCAGGTGTTGCGCGATCTCGCCGGCATGCTCGCCGAGATCTTCTGCGTACCAACGCGCCTTTACCTCGGCAGTTTCTCGGTGATGTTGTGCGGCTCGCTCCAGTGTCTCTGCGCGCTGGATCAGCGCCTCGCGAGCGAGTCTGTTCTCGAAACGCCAGGTACCCGGTTCGAGCTCGACGAGCACATTCGCAAGCACGCCCGCCGTCAGCGCACGATCGAGGTCTTCGCGCGAAAAGGTCTTCAGGTGCGCGATCAATGACTCAGCAAGGGGCGTGGTAAAGCGCATTCCGAGGAAGGCGAGGCTCTCCCAGAGGTCCAGGGCGTCCGCGGCGTCCGGAGTGTCGGCCGCAATCTCGAGGCGACGCATTACCAGGGCGCTCAGAGCGTCCGGCAGGCGCTCAATGAGCTCTGATACCTCGACCGTGTCGGTGACAGATTCAAGTCGACCACTGTCCACGAGGTGTCTGACGATTTCTACGGCGTAGAGGGGATTTCCCTCGGCTCGCAGGGAGACGGCGCGCGCAAGCTCCGGGGGCATCGGGACCGTCGCCTTGACCACCGAAAGCACATCACCGGACGCCAGCCTGTCCAGCTCGATGGACAGGGCGCGCTCTCGGTCGCGGCGTTCGGAGAAGCGGCGGATTGCGAGACCGAATGCGGTGTTCGGCAGCGCAGCTTCGCTGCGATACGTCGCCACGATCAACCAGGGATGCTCACGCGCGTTGCCGGCCAACATCCAGTCCATGAGCCGCAGAGCGGAGCCGCCGCTCAGGTGAATGTCCTCGAGCAGGACAATTACCGGGCGTTCGTACGTCGCCCGGGAGATCACGCGCTCGAGCAGCGCCCAGTCGGCTTCTTCAGAGCGTCCGGCCTCGACTTCACCGGTGGCCGCCGGCTCAAGAAACTCGGTAAGCGCGCGGACCTCCCAGTCGTCGTCCACGCCCTGGTGAGCCAGCGCCTGGCGAACCCGTTCTTCGAGCTCGACACCCCGCTGGGCAACCGTCCCCAGACCGCGCCGCAGGGCTTCGCGGATTCCGCTGTTCGGCTGTCCGCTCTCGTCTTCGTAGATGCCCCGCCAGACGTGCGCCACACCGGCTTCGTCCAGGCGCTGCACCAGGTGCGAGACCAGCCGCGACTTGCCGCTGCCCATGGCGCCCGAGACCAGCACCACGCCGCCCTTGCGCTCACGGAAGTGCTCTTCGGCGAACTTCGACAGCACCTCATCTTCGTCACGAAGCACCTGATACGGCACATCTGCGAGTCCAAAGAGCCCCGGCCGCACGCCTACCGAGATGCCGACGTCGGAATCGCGGCCCGCTGTAACCAGCGTCTCGTCGCCTTCAACGACCGCGGGAACCGGCGCGGAGTATCCCGACGGGGAGCCGATTACGCGACATCTGCGCAGCGCCTTGCGCGCGTCGGCGGCAAAGCGAAAGCGGTCGTTCGGCGACTTGGAAAGGAAGCGCTCCATGATCGTCGACAGGGGGCCTTCGAAGGTGAACCCGCGCCGCAGCTTCAGCTCCGGAATCGGCTCCTTCAGGTGCGCCATGAGCGTGCCCGCGGGAGATTTCCCAAGAAAAGGCAGCCGGCCGGTCAACATCTCGAAGAGCATGACGCCGGCGGCATAGATGTCGGATTCGGGCGACACATCGCCGGCCCGAAGCGCCTGCTCCGGGCTCATGTATGCCGGCGTGCCGATGACGCTGGTCTCCGACTCCAGCTCGGACGCGATATCGTCGCGAAAGTGCGCGACGCCGAAGTCCATGAGCCGCGCCTGAATGGTACCGTCTTTCGCGCTGGTCAGGAGGACGTTCCCCGGTTTGAGATCCCGATGAACGACGCCGCGTGCGTGGGCGAAAGCGAGCGCCGAGAGAATCTCATCAAAGACACGCAGCAGGGTGCTGCCGGATGGGGGGGTCGCGATCCAATCGGCCAGGGAACCTCCGCTGAGCAGCTCCATGACGAGATAGTAGGTGCCTTCGTGCATCCCGAAGTCGAGGATGCGCGTAATGTTGGGATGCCGCAGCCGCGCGGAGGCGCGCGCTTCACGAACGAAGCGGCGACGCATCTCGGGGTCGCCCGAGAACTCACCGCGAATCACCTTGAGCGCGACCTGAAACCCGGCAGCGTCTTCGGCGCGGTAGACGACCCCCATACCGCCGCGACCCAGGACCTCGAGGATGCGGTACGGGCCAACCTGCGCAGGCATCGGTTGCGCGTGGCCGCCGGCGCCCGATTGCGGGTAGACCTGTGTCGGGTGGTCGCTCAATCCTTCGACCGAAAAAGTTGCTGACAGTTCAGAGCTTCAGTTCGCGCGCTACTATGCACCGCGTTCGAGCCAGACTCAATGCGTACCGGCGGCCTCGCGGATCGCGTAGATCCAACCTTCGCCGGAACCGACATACACAGTCCCGTCATCCGCGATCGAAGGCGTCGAGAACAGGCCCGTACCGTCCCGGGGCTGCGCCGAGCACTCTTCTTCGACGGGAGAGTGAGTGACCGGATTGCCTGAGAGGCCGTGGCTGCCGAGGCTGAGCGCCCAGTGTACCGTCAGGGAGTCGACGCCAAACTGGTAGAGGACTCCGTCGTGACGGGCCAGATAGCCTACCTCAGGCGTGCCGACGATGGAGGGAAACTGGCGACGGCGGCAGTCCGGCAGCTCGACGGCGCCGACGCGTCCGCCGGTGACAACGTCGTAGACGGCGATTTCGCCGCGGGTGTTGGGCGTCACGAACACACGCCCGCCATTGACCCACGCCATGTTGCGCAGGTGCCTGTCGCCCGCGCCGTCCTGCAGCTCGGCGAGTCCGGGACCTTCGATGTCGATCTCCCAGGCAATCTGCCCGTTGTCCTGCCACAGGGCTACAACCGCCGGACGGGTGTGCGGCCACTCGTCAGGGCCGTCATCGTAGATTGGCCAGCTCGGGTACACCTGTACCACCATCCCCTGTGTGAGCAGCGGCGGCGTGTATGCATCCGGGCGGCGCAGCTGCTGCCATGGAAACTCAATTGACCACTGGCGTGAGCCCCCTTCGTAGGCGCGCAGACGATCGACGGTCGACGTCGCGTACAGGACGCCGTTCAGCTCGCTGACGGCACCTCGCTCGCTGCGTCGGCATCGACCCAGAACGCGCTCAGGTACACCATTCTCGCGGTACAGGTTTGCGGGTCGGCCGTCGCGCATGATCGTGATGTACTCATCGGTGACGAGAGGTGCCTGCGAGAACGCGCAGTCCAGATCGTGGATGGCGATTTGCGCACCCTCGGTGTCGAAGACGTAGATCTTGCCGGTGTCTGTTACGGCATAGAGGCGGTCGCCGTAGAGCGCGATTCCGTTCGCGTCGTCATCGGTGTGTCGTCGCCACAGGATGTCGCCGGTGTTTCGATCGAGGGCGACGACCCCATCCAGCTCGTCCGGGTCGTTGTGATCGTTGCCCTGCGAGGTCACATAGAGACGGTCACCGGCGACGATGATGTTGTTCGCATAGCCCTGAATACCGACCTCGGTGCTCCAGGCGATCTCGGGGTTCTGTATGCTGGGCGCCTGCCGAACGCCCTGTCGATCGTTGGCGCCACGGTACCCCGTCCAATCGCCCGTACGCGGGGTCACGTCGAAGAGAGCGCGGTCGGGAGCGCCGACGTGTGCGGGGACATCTCGCCGCAGAGATTCATCCTCCCTGTCTTCGGGAGGCAGCTGAATCGCGAAGGCGTCGGTGGACTCGGTGTCGATCTCAACCGTCTGAGGCACACTGTTCTCATCGTCGTCGCCGCATCTCGAGCACGCTGCCACTGCGACGAGGCTCAGTGCGCAGACAGCTGCGGAGGACACGATTCGTAGCTTCATCTGCAGATCTCCTTCGGTACGAAGTCGGCTGCTACGACAGCCGTCCGATTCGCTCAATGCGTCTTGACGGCCACGGGTACGGGCCGCGCATCGGCACGACGTGCGAAGGAGCGCGAATCTCGCTTCAGTGACCGCCCTCGTTCGCAGGGGTTCGAAAGTCCAGGAGCATCTGTACGTAGGTGGAGGCCGCTTCGTCGGCACGAACGCGCATCCGCCCAACGGCCGCCAGGAGGCAGGTCATCGCCTCGTCATCGCCGAACGAGCCCGAAACCAGCCTTTCGTCGGTGACGCCGCCTCTCTCTCCGATCTCGAATTCGAATCTGAGCCTTCCTTCGATCACTCCGTGTCGCATGAGCAGGCTTTCGTAGCATCGACCGAAGCTGCGCAGTCGCCTCTGAATTCCGGTGGAGACGACGCTCTCATAGAGGGGTCCGGCGACCTCTACGTCGAGCAGCCGAACCTCGGCTCGAAGAGGCTCCGGGTTGGCGACACCGCGCCGCAGGTTTTCGTCGTTCTCGTAGTCGCGATAACTGATCACGTCGTCTTCGTTCTCATCGTCACCGCTATCAATGGGGGTACCGTCCTCTGCGACGGCGTCCTCCGCGACGGCGTCCTCTGCGACGGCGTCCTCCGCGACGGCGTCCTCTGCGATGGGGTCCTCCGCGACGGGGTCGGGCGTTGCGTCATCTGCGGGGTCGGTAACCACATGCTCAGTTGAGTCGGGTCCACCATCGAACACCGTGGCCGGTGTTGCGGCGCCTTCGACATTCGCGTCTGTCATGTCAGCGCTCGGCGCACCTTCGGTATTGTCGCCGGGTGCGGGTCTCTCGGCGGGCGCGGCGGGAAGAGCCGAGCTCTGCGGTGATGCCGCGTGCAGCTCAGACGCGGATGACGGCGCCTCAGTTGCTGTCGCACCGCCGCAGGCGGCCATCGCCGGCGCGACGGCGACCGCCACAGTGATCGTGAAGACGAATCGCTGCAGGCTCTGCGTCGCTGCTTCAGTGGATAGCGTACTCATGTGTCAGCTCCGCAGACCGTAGATTCATGAAGTCTCCGCGACAGCGACGTCTCGACGGCGGTAACTCCGAACTGAAGTACCGAAGCCGGCGGTGCTGCGAGGATTGGGTCCTTGACCGGATACTCCTGTACCCGAAGGAGCGCGACAACGCGACGGACGAGCACGGCATGCAGGCACGAGACCGGGATTGCAGGCGCCTGCCGGCGGACAGGGGACGCCGAAAGCCACGACTCTTCTGAATGCCGCGACCCTCCGGGCCATTGTGAATTGCCCACCCGGTGTCGTTTGATGCCCACACCGCACTCTATCGGCGCTCGCGGCAGGCGACGGGGCGGCTCAATGTTTCCTTACCGCGGACGGCACAAAGCGCGCGTCCACCTGCCAGACGACCGGAGCGCCGATGCGCACCGACCCGAAGTGCCTGCTGCGCGGGTTGAGCACGACGTTCGTCTCGATGGGAAGCACGACAGATGGGACGCGCAGCGCGAGCTCATCGCCCGCGAAGAAGGACTGCGCTGCGGCCCTCGCGCTCTCCGGATTCATCCGAGCGTCCCAGCCGGCCGGAAGCTCGGCGACGTTCACCTCCCGTATCCGTGCCGTCGGCACTTCGGCGGGGATCAACCGGAAACTCGGTGGCAGCTCGTCGAGGTGCGCGTGAGCCAGCAGCTCGAGCACTGCGAGGGAGGCCTGCGAGGCCGCGTACACGGCGGGGGTGCCGGGAGCGTTCCAGCGCCCGCCAAAGCGCCGTGCGCCTTCCCCGTCGAACGCCGATTCCGCCCACTCGGCCTTTACGATGCGCCAGACGCGGGTGGTGCGCGGCGTGCGTGGCGCTCGGGACGTGCTCAAGAGAAGACGCCGTGCTCGATGCGACCGAGGAGCTCATCGACCAGACGTGCCCCCGGCCCGGTGTCGAGCAGAGAGAGCGGGGCGGCACCGTCAAGCACTGTGTTGTTTCGCTGCAACCAGCCGGCGGCGCGCTCCGGCGATTCGAAGACGTTCAGGGCGTGCGCGTAGACCCGGGCCACACGGATGATGCGGTCCGACTCGTCGACGTGAAAGCTCCCGCTCTTGCGCCGCCGCGTCAGGGTTCTCGCGGGAATCAGCAGCACTTCGGCCAGGCGTTGCTGAGAGACTCCAAGCCGCTCACAGAGCTGTTCAAAGACTGCCCAGGGAAGCCCCTCACGGATGGCGTCGATGAGCCCGGCCCGTTCGCCGGCAGCGCTGAACGCGGCGTCAACCTCGATTCCTGCGGCTTCTGCGACGGCGATGGGTGACATGGCTGAACTCCGTGAGTCGCGCGGCCTGCGCATATGGCGCAAGATAGTGCGCCATATGGCGTGCTGCAAGCGCAGATTCAGCGGAGATGCTCTGCACCGTCCCCCATTTGCCCCTTCGCCCACCATCCGTTACCACCGCCGCGTTCAGCCTGCTGCACGTTGCACCCGGCCGACACGGTGCGAACAACAGGAGGGGACATGACACGTATCGCCGACATCCCAGACTTTGATGACATGGTCGCGCCGAAGCCGGACCTCGACGAGGTGCGCGCCGCGTATGGACGCCTGACGGAGCGCTTCGAAGCAGCCGGCAGCGACGAAGAGCGGCTGCGGGTGATCCGCGACTGGGACTCTCTGCGCAAGGTCGTCGATACCTGGATGGCCATGGTGCAGCTGGCCTTCGCCGCCGACACCCGCGACGAAGCCGCGAAGGCCGAACGCGAAGAGCGCGATCGGGTCGCGCCGAAGTACACCGAGCTGGCGGTGGCGTTCAAGCGCATGCTGCTTGCAAGCCCCCACCGGCCGGCGCTCGAAGCACACTTCGGGCACACAGCCTTTGCCCTGTGGGAAGCAGACGGTCGCACCTTCGATCCCTCGATCGAAGCCGAGCTCGTCGAAGAATCCAAACTCTGCGCAGAGTTCGCCGAGCTGCACGCCAGCGCACAGATCCCCT
>JAUICO010000112.1 GCA_030427825.1 bacterium
TCTTCTTCCCAGCCCTCGCCGAGGCCTACATGCAGTCGCAGTCGCAGGCGCTGCTTGCTGTCCGCGCGCAGCGTAGACGGCACGCGGACAACGATACCGAACTGATCGAGGATCGGGCCGATCTGCGAGAGCATCTGCCACGCTTCTTCGGTGGACAGGAGTACGCCCACCGGTCGCGGTGAGCTGAGGGAGCGTCGGACCGGTTCAAAGATGCGCGCGGTCTCTGCCAGAGACTCGAGCAGAGTCTCGTGGGGGTGATGGAAGCTGCGCTCGCCGACGGGTAGCCGGCTGCCCGGCGTGCTCCAGACCTCTTTGGCGTCGATCGTGGCGTTCTCGTCGTCGTTCGCCTGCAGCAGATATCGCAGATACCATGCGTCGGGCACCTCAGCGGACTCGTCGCTGGTCCCGGGCTGTTCGAGTTGAAAGGCAATGGAGTAGGGCGTTCCGCCGTGGGCACGCGGTCGCACGGGGCTGGCCCAGCGCGCGTTTTGATCGATCAGAGGCGCTTCAACGAGGCCGGCATATTCGAAGCTCGAGTCAGCCGCTGTGAGCGCATAGCGCCAGCGAAGCTCCCAGGGAGCCAGCTCGCGGTTGTCTTTTCGCGGCCGGTCTCGCGATGTTGAAGGCATCGCTTCTCGGGCAATGGCGTCTGCCACGGCGTCGAGGAACTCCAGGATCAGCGCTTCGGGCTGCCAGATTGTCGTCTCCGGAGACACCGGCTTGCGCTTGCGACGGCGACGGCTCTTTTTGCGCGCCTTCACCGACTCGTGCGCCTGGCCGGCGTCCTGCACGAGGCTGTGACCGGCAATGGGCATCATGCGGGCGAGGGCCTCGACCCGCTCGCGCACCTCGATACTCGCGGTCGTGATACCCCAGCGTGCGAAGGGCTTGTTGTCGTCGTCCCGGTCGAGCAGCGGAACGATCCGCTCAGCGGCCACCAGCTCTACCGCGAGTTTGGCCGCCATCGACCAGATGCGCACCGAGTCCGAAACGCGGCGACGCCGCGCTTCGCGAAGGTCGAGGCGTACGAGGCCCTGGATGGTCTCAACCATCGGCAGCCGGACGGCGCTGAGCTCCGCGATTTCCCAGTCTTCGTTCTTGTTTCGGGTCGGCGTCGGGATCACCAGGGACACTTTTCCCAGAGGCGGCGACTTGCCGCGGCGCAGCACGCCAAGGGTGGTCAGCGCCTTGCGAGTGTATTCGACACGCCGAGGCGGCATGCACCAGAAATGCACGCGGCCGTGGCCCGGACATTCCGGGCGGGGAACAAATGTGGCCTGTAGGGCCCGAAAGTCCGTCGTCGCCATGTGCGCGTAGACGCCTGGTTGAGTGGGTCGAGGAGCAGCTGCCGGCGGTTCATTGGGAACCGGCGAACAGCCCTGAGGTGAGCCGCTGCGGGGCGCGAGGCCCGGTACGTGTCAGCCCGGTACGTGACAGCTCTGAAATGACAGCCATGATCTGGGAAATCGATTCGGCGCGGACGCTGAACCGTGCTGGCATCGTGGAGCTGACGTGTGCCGACTGTGGCACGCAATCGCAGGAATCTGAGCTGCGTCTGTGCCCCGGAAAGGGCGCATCGGCCAGCGTCACACCGCGATACCGAGCGGCAGCCTGGCGATCGCAATTCGCTTTGTCAACGGATATAGCGTCGTGGGCGACCGCCAAAAGAGGTCGCTGAGAAAACCCGGCGAGGCCCACGGCGTGCCCGCCGGAGACCCGCAAATCACGGAGAGAGATGAGCAACGGCACACTGAGCGAAGGTGACATGGCACCGGATTTTGTCCTCCCGGCAGACCCGGATGGCGAGGTGAAACTCTCGTCCCTGCGGGGCCGGCCGGTGGTCGTCTACTTCTACCCCAAAGACATGACCCCCGGCTGCACGACCCAGGCCTGCGACTTCAGGGACAGCAACGCGCGAATCACCGCCATCGGCGCCGAGGTCCTCGGCATCTCGCCGGACAGCATCGCACGCCACGCGAAGTTTCGTGACAAGCACGAGCTCAACTTCCAGCTCCTCGCGGACGAGGACCACGCCGTCGCAGATGCCTGGGGCGTGTGGCGACGGAAGAAAAACTACGGTCGCGAGTACGAAGGCATCGTCCGCTCTACTTTTTTGATAGACGCCGACGGACGCATCGCCCGTATCTGGGACAAGGTGCGCGTGAAAGGCCACGTCGACCAGGTGGTCGAAGCGATCGAAGCGCTGGCCGGCTGAACCCGAGCCGGTGGTACGTTACTTTTCGATAGCCCAATAACGGGCGGCCATCGGATAGCTGCGGCCGATGCCGAAAGCCCTTGAAGTTACCTTCAGACCCGGCGCTGCCTGGCGGCGCTTGTACTCATTGCGGTTGATGAGCTTCACGACATGCTCGACCTCCGGTCGATCGTAGCCGTGCGCCACGATGTCTGCGACCGATGCGTTCTCTTTGACGTAGAGGCGGATGATCTCGTCCAGCACCTCGTAGGGCGGCAGCGAGTCCTGATCGAGCTGCCCGGGACGCAACTCTGCACTCGGCGGCTTGGTGAGCGTCGATTCGGGGATGATCTCGCGGCCGGCCGTCTCGTTGATACGGCGGCTGATCCGGTACACCAGAGTCTTGGGAACATCGCTGATGACGGCGAGACCGCCGCACATATCGCCGTAGAGGGTGCAGTAGCCGACGGCCAGCTCCGACTTGTTTCCGGTGGTGAGTACGAGGCGGCCAAACTTGTTCGAGAGCGCCATCAGCAGGGTTCCGCGGGTGCGGGCCTGCAGGTTCTCTTCGGTTACGTCTTCGTCGCGCCCCGCAAAGGCGGGGGCCAACGACGCGCTGAAGGCGTTGAACACGCTCTCGATCTCGATGACGCGGTATTCGGCGCCGATCGCGGCGGCCATCGCGGCCGCGTCGTCCACGCTGTGCTGCGAAGAGTATCGCGAGGGCATGGCCACGCCGAGCACGTTCTCACCGCCGATGGCCATCGCGGCGATGGCCGCAGTCAGGGCGGAGTCGATGCCTCCAGAGAGACCGAGCACGACCTGGCTGAAACCGCACTTTCGGATGTAGTCGCGGGTTCCCAGCACCAGCGCGGCGATGGTCTGATCTTCGTCGGTCTCAGGCGCCTCTCGAATGGTTCCGGTCGGGCCCGGACTGCTGACACCCTCGACTCCCAGTGATTCGGCGGGGATATCGTGAATCAGCAGATCCTCTTTGAAGGAGTGCGCGCGGGCGACGAGTTGCCCGCTCGGGTCGACGACGATGGAGCGCCCATCGAAAATCAGCTCGTCATTGCCGCCCACCTGATTGGCGTACACGAAGTAGCGGCCGTGGCTGCGAGCGTACTCGGCGCACATACGCAGGCGCACCGGCGTCTTGTGCAGGTGCCAGGGGCTGGCAGAGATGTTGATGTGCAGTCGCGCCCCGTCGTCGGCGAGCTCGTCTACAGGATCGCGGTGGTAGACCGGCCTTGGCCACACGTCGCCGTCGTTCCACATGTCTTCGCATACTGAGACACCGAGTCGGATGCCGCGAAAGTCGAGAGCGTGGGCTTCGCGGGCCGGCTCGAAGTAGCGGGACTCGTCGAAGACGTCGTAGGTCGGCAACAGGCTCTTGTGTGTGGCGTCGGCCACGGTGCCGTCGATGCACAGCGCGGCGCCGTTCCATAGCGGTTTGCCGCGGGCTTCTTCGTTGGGCTGGGCGAAGCCGCAGATGATGCCGAGCCGGTTGCCGGCCGTCAGCGCCGCGACACGCTCGAGGACCTGCAGGTTCAGGGCGACAAAGTCCTCGCGTTCGACGAGATCCCGCGGCGTGTAGCCGGCCGCTGCGAGCTCACTGAAAATGAGCAGATCGACGTCCCCGGCGAGCGCCTGTCGGCTCGCTTCACGCATCTTGTCGAAGTTGCCGTCGAAGTCTCCGACGATGAAATTCAGCTGTGCGATTCCTATCCGCATGCGGGGGCCATATTCGCCATGTGGATTGTCGTCGAGGATCGTGCCTGGGATCCTCGGCGCAAGTCCCGATTCTGCCACGCAGATCGCCTCGGATCACACTATCCACAGCCCCAATTCTGCCTGTGGATAACTCACCTTCATTGCTGTAATTTCAATAACTTATGAAATCGCTGAACATGTGTATAAGCCCGGGCTCCGTCCTTGTGGCGTTCGCAGGGTGGTGGTAGGTCCCTTCGTCCCAATGAGGGGGAAAGGTTTCTCGGGAAGAGCACGGTCTCTTCCCCCTGTGAGGCACGCTGGATCATTGTATCGGCGTGCGGAGCGGGGCCTTCGAGCGGCCTTCCTCTGTGGGAAAAAGATCACAGGTCGTCGCCGCATTCGCGTCGCAGACCGCGTCCTGTTGGGAGTCGCAGACCATGCCCGAATTGTGGCAGAAAATTCGCACGCAGCTTCGCGAAGAGATGGGCGAGTCGTCCTTCGCAGAACACTTCGGCAGCTTCTTCGGAATGCGTACTGAAGGCGGCGCTCTGCTCCTGCAATCCAGCGACGAGATCCGGGTGTTGATCGCCCGTAAGAACTACTCCCATCTGGTGTCGCGCATCGCCGAAGCCCATGCCGGGGCGCCCATCGATGTACGCATTACCTACGATCCCGCGGCGCATGCGCCGAGGCGTGATGCGTCGGCGCCAGCACCGACTCCTGCATCCGCAGCGTACCGCAGCGAGCCGGCCTCCGCTGTGCTGTCTTTCGATACCCCGACCGTCGATGCGCAGACTGCCGCTTCGCCTCACGATCAGCTCAGTCTCTTCGGCGATGCCCCGGCCGCGGCTACCTCCAACGGTCCCGGTGGCGGCGTCGAGTTTTCTGCGTCGTATCGCGCTCGGGACGCGGCTTTCGTTGCCCGCGCGCCGCATCCGCATGTCGCGCCCGGCCACGCTTTGCCCGGCCACACTGCGCCCGGCCACGCTTTGCCCGGCCACTCTGCGCCGGCGTACATCCCCCCGGCGCCGGACAAAGTGACGGTGGATCGCGCCATACGCGCCGCCGGCCTGCAGCCACACCTGTGCTTCGACAGCTTTGTCGTTGGCGCCGGTTCCGAGTTTGCACACAGCGCGGCAGAGTCTGTCGTCGAAGAGCCCGGCGCTCGCTTCAACCCGCTCTTCATCTACGGCGGCGTGGGCCTGGGCAAGACGCATCTGCTTAACGCCGTCGGCGTTGCCGCCCTCCGCATCGATCCCACCCTGCGTGTGCGCTACCTCAGCGGAGAGTCCTTCGTGAACGAGCTGATCGAGTCGATCAAGCTCGGACGCATGGGCGAGTTTCGCGCTCGCAACCGGCAGAACATCGACCTGCTCCTCGTCGACGACATTCAGTTCATCGTCGGCAAAGAGAAGACCCAGGAAGAGTTCTTTCACACTTTCAACGCGCTGCATTCCGCGGGCCGCCAGATCGTGATCACCTCAGATCGCGTGCCCCAGGACATGGCGCCTCTCGAAGAGCGCATTCGCAGCCGCCTTCACATGGGCCTGCTCGTCGACGTGCAGCCACCGGACCTGGAAACACGCGTCGCGATCCTGCGACGCCGCGCAACCCAGATGCGATACAACGTGCCGCAGGACGTGCTCGTCTACATCGCAGAGAATGTGCGAACCAACGTACGTGAGCTCTACGGCGCTCTGCTCAATGTCGGCTCCTACTGTAAACTGCGCCGCGTCCCGATCAGCCTGGACATCGCGCGTGAGCAGCTCGCCGCCATCCACCGCGGCGCCCTCGGCCGCGTCACTCTCGAAGACATCCTCGCCGCGACCTCCGAGTATTGCCGCGTACGCCCGGACGAAATCCTCGGCCGTCGGCGAACCGCGCGCATCGCCAACCCGCGCAAACTCGCGATGTATCTCGGCCGAACACACACACGCGCCTCCTTCCCCGAGCTCGGCCGCTTCTTCGGAAAACGCGACCACACAACCGTCCTCTCAGCCTGCCGCAGCATCGAAGAGCAGGTCGAAGTCGACATCGCCATGCGTGCGACGGTGGCTGCGATCGAGAGCAAACTCGGTTTGCGTTGAGTTTGGCGTGAGGATGCTTCGGCAGTCGAGCACCGGGAGTAGACCGCTCAGCTCCCGCCCTCAACCAGACCGCTCACCGCTTACCGCCGGTGCTTCGCATAAACCCCATCGCGCCACTCGATCAGATCCGCGAACTCCCGCGCCAGCTCCGGGCGAGTCCAACAGGGACGCGACTTTCTACCAATGCGCACGTACTCATCGTCTACCGGGCTCACGAACTGCATCGAGACCGCCATCGTCAGGTCGGCGAAGGTAAAGCGATCAAACACATATTCGTCACCACCCAGCGCGGCGCGCAGCTGCGTGAGGCCGTCTCGCAACACCTGAGTGTGTTCCTCAGACGACTGCTCGCTGAAGTCGTATTTTCGCTTGAGATAGGCGGCGCCGCTTCGACCGATCGCAACAGCCAGAGGTTTCAGCGGTCCGCCCAGCTTGAAGGGAACGCTCTCGACCAGGACTTCGCTGTCCTGCGCGGACGCCTCTGTCGTCAACGCTCGTCCCGACGCGAGCATGCGATCGCTGAGCTCGTTGAAGTCCCGAATCTCTTCGACGGCGTCCGTCGGAAAGAGTGTTTGGGCGCCGCCGATCCGGTCTGCGTAAAGCGCAATATCGTAGGAGTCGAAGAAGCGCTGTTTGCCGTCAATGAGGATGGGCACGGATATCCTGCCGGACCACTTTCCTGCGCTGATTCGCACGGGCAGGTTGCTGATCATCGGGATGAACTCCCGCTTCGTGTACGGCACTTCGTAGTAGTCGAGCGCCCAACGCGCCCGCTCGGACCATGCGGAGTATGAGATCGAATGAAGTATCGGCATCGCTACACCTTGATTTCTGCCCAGCGACCGCGCTGCCACAACCACGCGAAGAGCCCGGTCTGTATGGTTCGGTAGACGGATTGACCCATCCAGATGAATAGCAGACTCCGCTGAAAAACCGGTCCCAGAAGGTAGGCGGCCGGCAGGAAGAGGCACCACTGCATTGTGACGGCGATCGCCATCACAGGGCGCGCGTCACCGGCCCCCAAGAGTGAGTTCATCAACACGCTGCCGTAGGTGTCGATGAACATCCCCATCATGACGATGCGCAGCGGCCACCGAGCGATCGCCAGCGTTTCGGGTTCCTTCCACAAGAAGGGATAGAGCGCGATGTCCGGGAAGATGATCGGCGGCAGCGACACAATACCGATGCAGATCGCAGCGAATTTCGCCACGTCCCACCCCCAGATCTTCGCCCCTTCAGGGTCTCCGCGCCCCAGGGCCTGACCGACCAGCGCGCCCGATGCGAGGCCGAACGCGATCCCCGGCAGTACGGCAGTCAGCAGGATGTTCACGATCACCGTCGATGCCGCCGTCGCCTCGGTGCCCAGCTGGCCGATGATCCAGAAGAGGACGAGCATCCCGGCGGCGAAGAAGAACTGCTGCAGACCCGCCGGCACCGCGAGTCGCAGCATGGTTGTCATCGTCTCCCGGTCAGGAATCCCCGCCAGAAATCCGTTGCTGCGGATCATCACGGAGCCCTGCGCGAAGTAGAGTACCGTTCCCACCCAGGTCGACAGCGCGGTGCCGAGTGCGGCGCCGTTGGCACCCATCTCGGGCATGCCGAGGTTGCCGAAGATGAGCAGCCAGTTCAGAGTGATGTTCACGACGTGCATCACCACGATCGTGCGAAAGTAGACTGCGGTCTGACTGACGCCGTTCCAGTATCCGCGGAAGGCGTAGTTCATCCCGACCGCGATCACGGCGATCGAGCGAATACGCAGATACTCGCCGCCGATGTGGGCGACGGCAGGGTCATCGTTGAGTTGCTGGAAGGCAGCGGGAGCGGTCAGGAACAGGATGGTGCCGAAGATCGCGCCCAGGCCGAGCGCGAGCAGCAACCCACCATTCAGCGGGACCGCCTTGCGGTGATGTTCGCCTTCGCCATGGCGACGGGCGACCATCGCCTGCACCCCCGCTGAGAGTCCGGTGATGAAGGCGATCGTGACGAAGAAGGCGAAGCCGGCCACGCCGACCCCTGCGAGTGCTTCCTTGCCCAGCTGGCCGACCATGGCGGTGTCTACCAGGTTGAGCACATTCTGCGACACCATGCCGCCGATGATCGGCAGCGCGAGCGTGAGGATCTCTTTGCGGCGAACGCGGGTCAGGGCCATGTCTCAGCGTCCTGAATCGGCGTCGTTACCCTTGATCCAACCGATAGATGCGCGCCCTGACGTGGTGAACGCGGCTACCTCTTCGCTGATCGGCGGCGACTGCACGTCGCGGCCATGACGAGCGAGCAGCGCGGGCAGCGAAATCGTGCCCTCGCTGTTGCGAATGCGCGTCCGAACCAGCGCTCGCGCGGCGACAGAATCGTCGGCGAGCCGGAAGGTCTGTGCGTGAAACACCCAGTCTTCGTCGAAGTACTCGAGGGTGGTCGCGAGGGAAAAAGTCTGCATCAGATCCACGGGCCGACGGTAGGCGATGGTCGCCCCGGCTGCGATAAACGAGCAGCGTTCGCGCAGGATCACGTCGAGCAGACGGGTGCGAGTGTACCAGGCGTTGCGCCCGTAATCCATGAGCACAAAGTACTGCGCGTTGTTGATGTGGCGATTGTTGTCGCAGTAGCGTGGCCACGCGCGGCTCTCGATACGAACCTCGTCGAGCAGCTCCGCCGGCTCCCGCGCCAGCTCGCGCAGCCCGAAGGCGACCATTCGTGCGGTGTATCCAAGCATAGCAATCCGTCGCGCGGCAGAGGGGGGTGTGATAGTGGCGCGCTCCGCGCGCGACAACAGGCGCAGCGGCAGAGGCCTGATCATGAGTGAAGAACAAGCAAAGAAACGCCGTCGCCGCCGCTCCGGCTCCAGGAGCGCGCAGGGCGGAGGACCCGACCAGCAGGGCGCCGACGGCCGTAGCCGTGGTTCCCGTGATGGTGATCATCGAGGCGGCAGGCAGCGCGGCGGCGATCGCAACGGACCGCGTCGTGGACGCGGGTCCGGTGACAGTCGACGCGCCGAAGGCCGCGGCGGCAGCAGATCGCCCCAGCCGCAGAACAACGCCGCCACCGCGATGGAATACCTCCTGGTCGGGCCACAGTGCCTGGCCGGCGAAGTCTACGGATCGTCGCTGCCGGTACGTTGGCGCAAGGTGCCCGAGATCCGCCTTCTGCGTCCGGGCCTGTACCTGCGCAACCAGGGTCACATCCAGGCGCTCTCCGAAGAACTGACGTTTGATGAAGCCGTGCAGTTTGTGCGCTGGCCCGACCCCGAGACCGCCTACGCAGCGGGTCACGGAAACTTCGTTCGCCCCGGCCTGAACTGCGGCTTTCTCGTTCGCCACAAGGCCGACAACTCGCCGCCGTGGATTCCCGTGCTGGCCGCGGTAAACGCAGGCGGCAGCGAGTCGAAGGACGGTCTGCTCTCGACCGTCCTGGACCCGGTGCGTCCGGCGTCCTTCCATGCGGCGCTCGCTGTGAGCAAAGGCTCGCTCACCGTCACGGCCAGAGGCTCTGCGAGCCAGGATGATGCAGCACGAAGCGCGCTCCGAGAGACCCTGCGCTGGCTCGCCGACAACCCGGACGCAGACAGCGCCGGCGCTGTGATCGCCCGCCAGGTCATGGTCGCAGAGGGCCACGGCCTGCAGCGCTACGGACTCTCGTTGACCCACGGTGATGACGCGGAACGCGACGAGGCGCTCACGCAGATTCTGCCCCGCTTTGCTCCGGAGCTCGCCGAGCTTCTCTCGGCCCTGGTGGCGGCGTGCACGGGAGACGGCGACCGACGCGCGGCCGCCCTGCAGCTCGCACATACGCTAAATCGCTGCATCAGGACCGACGGCCCTCTGCAGCGCGGCGACCAGATGGCGATCTTTGTCTGCTTCATGAGCGGACTCTTCGGGCCGCGACCCGCACGCGACGCTGTGTATCCCGCCCGTGCACTCTTCGCGACCGCGCGGGCCCTGCGTCGCATCGCCCGCCGAGACGAATTGATCGACGACGTGAACGCCGACATCCCCGCCTTCCCGCTCACCGAGCCCGAGGCGGCGTGGTGCCGTAGCGAGCTCGGTGCTTTCCCCGACGACGAGACGAACTTCGAGCGAATCATTCGCGCTCTCGCGGTCGCGGAATCGAGCCGCGATTTTCATCGCCCCAGCCTGGATCATCTGCGCCCCTTTGCGATCTCATTCGGTCGCGTACGCCAGTGGCCCGTGGCTGCACGCACCTTTATGGCGCGCTACGACGGCATCCTCACGGGCTGGTCCTTCCGCGGCGCTGAGGTGCTCGGACGCCCTGCGCCCGCCGCTCACCTCGCTGCAAACCTGATCCTCGACGCCACGACGCTCGGCGGAACGCGCGCTCTCGCCCGGGTGCTTGGCAGCGGCTCTGACGTCGCGCCGGCGCTCGCCGAAGCCCTCAATCACCGTTCGGAGTACGGGCCCGGAGTGCATCCGCGCCTCGCACATCTGAGTGAGCTGTACGCACTTAACGACGACGAGCTTGTCGCAGCTGCCGGGGAGGCCGCCGGCGCGAAGCTCACGCGAATCCGCCTCTTCACCGCAGTGTCCACGTGGGAGATGCTGGTCGCCCGCAACGAGCGCCGCGGCGGCTTCAGCGCAGAGTGGGAGCCGACCCTGGCGACCCTCGACGACGACCACACTCTGGTCTCGACCGATTTCATGTACTGGCGGGCAACCTGTCGCTCGGTGCACTGGCCGGCTGCCAACGCCTACGGAAATTTCATCGAGTCCTGGCTGCCGCGCCTGGATACGCTCACGCCCAAGCTCGAAGCCGAGCTGCTGGTGTTGTTGCGCCAATGGCTGCGGCAGAGCGCCGATCATCGCGGTCAGGCTGCAGGCTTCGTGCCGATCCTCGAGCAGCGATTCGCCGCAATTCTCGACGACGAGAGCACGCACCCGGGGAGTGACGAGCGGGTCTTCGCACTGGTCGCGTCGATCGCCTCTCTCTCGCAGGCCGCGTGGAGCCAGTGCGTTCGCCGTCTCATCGGCGACGGGCGCTACGACCTGTCCGACTTTGGCCGCGTACTTGACTCGCCGCGTCAGTCGGGATGGGGCGACGAGCTGGTGAAAGATGACGTGTTTCGCGAGTGCCATGGCTACCTGATCGCCGGCGACTCACCACGCTATGTGATCGCCCGCCCCGAATGGGTGCGTCACGCATTGGAGCGAGCGCGCGGCGCGGCTTCGGTGCGCTGGCTGGTTTCACGGGGCGGACACAGCGATTTCGTAGCGAGTCCGCAGTTCGCAAGCTGGTTCCGACAGCGAGGGCTACGCGCCATCGAGGACCCGCAGACGGCGCTGATCGAGCTGCTTGAAATCGCGACCCGGACCGTCAGCGAGCCCTACCTTGATATCGTGCAACAACACCTCCTGGATCGAACCATCTGGCCGCCGCAGGAACATCGCAAGCACCTGATAGACAGCGGCCGTTCAGCCGCTGCGGTTCGCTGGATGCGCCTGCATGGCGCCGCTGAGAGCGACCCCGCCGCGCTGCGCCAGGGTGTCGCAACGATGGTTGAGCAGGCGCAAACTGCCGCCGAGGTGCTCGTCGCTGCGCGCGAGATCGCTGCGCTGCGTCGTGCAGGCGAAGAGGTTGATGACCTGATCGCCGCGCTGCGCCCGAAGTGCGCAGACAGGATCTCGCCATTTCTGCGTCGCGCGGCCGCCGCGCAGGTAGAGACCCTGCAGCTGCTCGGTGGCGACGAAGCGGCTGATGCCGACGCTGCGCTCGCCGCTGCGAAGGCCTGGGTGCAGTCCGGTGCTGACGCGCAGCTCGACGAAGTGGCCTGGGAGGTCGAACGCGCTGTAGCCGCCGAGCTCGGTCACGAAATCGACGCTTTCGCATCCTCACCAAGCTCGGCACAGCACCTCGTCGACTCCGCGCGCTCTTTCGAGATGCCGCCGGAGTTTGAGGCACTGACCGCCTTTGAGCAGAAGCTGGATCGAAAGAACCCCCGACGTCGTGCCCTGCGTCGCGTCGCGTCGCTCGCCCGCTATCGCCTGGTGGACGCGGCCCTCAGTCAGGCCGTGGCCGATGCGGTGAAGAAGGGGGAAGATGTCACAGCTGCCCTGGCCGTGTTGGCTTCGCCCGCGCCGCCTGAAGCGGCGCCGATGGAAGCGACGCCGGCCGACGAGCCTGCGGTGCCCCCTATGGTGGCAGAAACAGAGCCGGCACCCGCGATGGAGGTCTCGACCGCCGTGGCGAACTCCGAGTTGACACAGGATGACGCTGTTGGCTCGGCGGACGCGCCCGCCGCAACGAAGGAAACGCAGGGACGCAGGAAGCGTCCGAAGAAGTCGAAGGGCGATGGAACCACGCTGAACGCGCGCGTGGCTGACGCGCTCAGCGAGAGAATCACCGCGGTCGGCGCGCGGTGGATGGCGCGACTGGCCCTCGATCCGAAGGCCTGCGAGCATCCCCTTGCCGCCCGCGCGCGGAACTTCTGGCCGCACGACGTTCGCCTGCGCGCGGATCTGGCCGCACCGGCCGCGTGGCGTGGCCACACCGCCGGCGTCACGGTGCATGACCCACGGCGGCTGCTCTCGACCGACTTCCTGTCCGCGACCACATTCATCGACCCGGAGGACTTCCTGGCCCTGATGGATGTGCTGTTGCGGCTGCGAAGCCGTCACAACCTCAACGGTCGCATCGAGCTGCAACGCAACGGCGTCATTCAGTACATTACCGGCACGTCGCCCCACGCCCCCGCTCCCGCCGAAGCGCCGGAGCCGAGTACGGACATGACAGCCACAGTGGACGACACGGCGGCGAAGGTCGCTGTGGCGAAAGACACCCCCGTGGCACCGGAAGACGCATCGACCGCAGCAGAAGACGCTGCTGAAGCTACCGCTGCTGAAGCTACCGCTGCTGATGAAACCGCCGCGGACGGTGCCAACGCGGCGGCGGTTTCAGCGCCGGAAGAGTCCGATGCTGAGGCTTCCGCGCAGGATACTGCGGCGACGAAAGATGTATCGCCCGACAGCGCCGACGATGCCGGCGCCGGCAACCCCGACGCTGAATCGGGCGGCGACGAGAAGAACGACGGCGACAGGAAGTCCGGGAAGCAGAAGCGCGGTGGAAAGAAAAAGGGCGCCACGCACAGGGACGCTACCGTAGCGCTCTTCAAGAATGGCTTCCGCTCATCGTCAGCGGACGCGCAAGCTCTGCTCTACGGCGACGCCGTAACGGGTGACTTCGTCGCCGAGCTGTGTGATCGAAACACGGCTCTGTCGTTGTCGTTCCGCACGATCGAGAAACGCGCGGCCCTGGTCCTTGCCTGGGTCGAGCCTCGCCAACGACGTCCACACAAGCGCTAGGGATCAACACTCGTGCCGGCACCCCTGATTACCCTGCTCGTCACACTGGGCCTGATGTTTGCCCTGTGGTTGCTGAGCCTGCGGATCAAAGACGCAAGCATCGTCGATATCTTCTGGGGTAGCGGCTTCGCGATCATCGCCGGCCTCAGCTGGGTACTCACCGACGGCTACCACGTCCGCAGCACCCTGCTCACGCTCCTCACCCTCGCGTGGGGCCTGCGACTCAGCTTTCACCTCGCTCGACGGAATCTCGGCAAAGGCGAAGACTACCGATACCAGCAGATGCGCGCGCGCTACGGTGAACGATGGCCCATGGTCTCACTCTTCGTCGTGTTCGGCCTGCAGGGCCTGCTGACGTGGCTCATCTCACTCCCTGTGCAGCTCCCACAACAGGCAACCCTTCCCGATCAACTCACCCTCCTCGACGGAATCGGCATCGCTCTCTGGTGCATCGGAATGTTCTTCGAAATCGTCGCCGACCGCCAACTGCAGGATTTCAAAGCCGACCACGCAAACGAACGTCGCGTCATGGACCGCGGCCTCTGGGCCTGGTCCCGACACCCCAACTACTTCGGCGAAGCGCTGCTCTGGTGGGGCATCTTCCTCATCGGAGCAGCCACTCCCATTGGACGATGGCTCATCTTCAGCCCCATCCTCATCACCTTCCTCCTCGTACGTGTCAGCGGCGTCCCTCTTCTGGAGGCCCGCATGAAAAATACACGCCCCGGCTACGCCTCCTACAAGGACCGAACCAGCGCCTTCATCCCATGGCCACCGCGCCGGTAGTATCTACATGCGCACAACGCAGCCGCCGGTGTGTTGGCTCTTCCATTTGGCGCGCAGGGCTTCTTTGATTTCGTTGAAGGGGTAGGTGTGCCCTACGTGTGGGGTGAGGGTGCCGTTGTCGATCCAGGTTTGGAGTTG
>JAUICO010000216.1 GCA_030427825.1 bacterium
ACCGGCGGCGGCGCCTGCTCGACCGGCACCTTCAACCCCGAGGGTTTCACGGTACCCGAGGGCTGGCACGGCTACCCGCCCGTCTACAACCGCGAAGAAAACTTCCGTCTGATGGGTCGCCTGCAAATGGATCTTACGGTGCTGGCGCTGGGCTGCGACATGACTCGGGTCGTGGGGCTGCAGTGGTCGCATCCCGTCAGCCCGACTGCGATGGCCTGGACCGGCTCCAGCCAGCGCCACCACGACGCCTCGCACTACGGCAACCCGGGCAGCGCGACCGCCGCCAACTTCGTGCTGTTGAAGCAGTGGTACGCCGAGCAGTTGCGTTACCTGATCGATGAGCTCCGCAGCCGGCCCGACGGCGACGGGACTCTCCTCGACAGCACGCTGATCTTCGTCTTCTCGGAGCTCGGTGACAGCAACTTGCACAACCACGAGAACATGCCGTTCATCCTGGCTGGGAAGGCAGGGGGCGCGCTGAGCACGGGGCGCTACCTCGACTACGCGGGAGACGCCCACAGCAAGCTATTGGTCACCATCGCCAATGCCATGGGGGTGAACATCGACACCTTCGGATACACCGGCCACGGCACCGGCGGATTGAGCGGCTTGCTCAGTGCTTGAAGTCGTTCCCCTTGCTTCTACCGCTGGATGCTAGGGCCGGCAGATCAGGCGAGTCCCGCCGCGCTTGAATACGCACTCGGCCGGACCGAAGGCGCCCTCGTCGCACGGACTGGGCTGATCGGCGGTCACCAAGACGATTGCGGCTGTGAGCGGCACGCCGCCTGCGACACACGGACACCACGCCCTAGCTTGCCCAACGGTATGTGCATTCGCTACTCGTTCGGGCATGAGCGAGAGCTACGTTGCAGTTGCGCAGGGGCCCATCCAATACATCAAAGAGCTCATCTCGCGCTGCGAGATGCACGGGATCGAGGTTTCGCTCGATCGCTGCCGCACCGAATCTTGAGGCACCAAAATGGAGCTCCTCGTGCAGGAGCAAGACGTGCCCCAATTCGCCAGGATGATGCGCGACGACTGGGTCCGGTCCGTCCAGCAAGAAGGCACCATCAACACCGACCTGGACGCCAAGCTCGCTGCCCATGATCCAGATGGTGAGCCGCCCTGCCCCGCTTGCGGCACGGCGGCGCCGCTGGTCGACGATTGCTGCAGCGACTGCGGGCTGTATCTGGGCTGAGAAGAGAAGCGGGGCAATGTGGATTCCGGTTTCCAGCCGGGAAGAGACGTGTGCCCGACCGGACGAGCTGTCCGGGCTCTAGCGGTCGGCCACACGCCTCCTACTATCGCTCCTGCGACCCCATCAAGACATGGGCTCAGGGAAGGTCGGGCAGGCTGTCGTCACAGCCGCAGGCTACGTCGATCATCGTCTTGTTCGTGCTCTCACAGTTGCGGGCGCTGCCGAGGTCCTCGACTTCTTCGCCGTCGGGATCGTCGCCTGCATACGCATGTTGGCAGCCATCGTTGCCGTCGCCGCCGTCCATGCACTGATGAGAAGGACCGAACCCAGCAAGCGAGTCGTTCCCATCATTGCCGCAGTACAGGGAGCCCACCTCATTGTCCTCCGGGGTCCCGCACCACAGGGCTCCGATCAGCGTGTCGTCGTCTTTCCCGCCGATGACGACGTTGCGTCCACCGCAGGCGATGATGACGTCCTTTCCGTTGCCCCCAAAGATCCAATCATCGCTGTCGCCGCCGACGGCGGCGAAGTCGTCCCCATTGCCTAGATCCACTGTCAAGCTTCCGGTTCCGAGTGGGTTCTCGACGTTACCGTTGCCGTCCTTGATGATGACATGATTCTTCTGAACATTGTCGTTGCCGCCGCGGGCTTTAACCCTGACATCATTGTCGCCAACGCAGATCAGATCGTCCTTGGTGCTGCCGGTGATATCGTCGACCCCGACGGCACAGAGGACGGAGACGGGGGGGTGCGTGCGCGGCGCACAGAACGCGTCGGCGCCGACGCACTTCCCCTTGTCGACGTCCTTGTTGCAGAAGGGCTTGGCGTCCGGATCTTCCTCGCACGAACCCCCGAAGCAGTCCTCGTTCGCCACACACACCTCCCCGTCATCCATACCGCCCTCGCAGACGCCACCAAAATATCTGCAGTCGTCACGCGAGCTGCAGGTTTGGCCGCAGTTGGGGTTGTTCCCGCTGGGATCGCACAGGCAGACCTTGTCTTCGGTGGTCTCGTTGGGACAATCGGAGTTGTCGCTGCATGTGGCGCCATCGTTGGTTCCACCGACGCAAGTTTTCGCCGGGTCGGGGCATTCGTCGTCAGAATCGCACGAGTTCCCGTGGTTCGTACCGCCGTCGCAGATACCGTTGCAGATCAACTTCCCCTTGCCCACGCAGTTGTCGCCGGCGTTGCAGACTTCATCGCAGTCGTAGGTGACTTCCCCGATCGTGCACGTAGAGACGCATGGTGCGAGATCGATGGCCACCGATGGACTGGCCAGCAGCAGCGCCGCGGTAGCGAACGATAGCGAAATGACCAATCGAATCATGGTTGTCCTCCTGTTTGTCTTTGCGCGACGTTGGTCGCGATTCAGCCGCCCGTCACGAACGACGGTGTGGAGCCCCAGCCGATCGACGGC
>JAUICO010000217.1 GCA_030427825.1 bacterium
CAACACCGGATCGACAGAGCCCGCGCCGGATCTGAAGCTGGCGGTCTTCGACTTTGACGGCACCGTCGTCGACAGTCGACGCCGAATCGTAACCGCCGCCGTGCGCGCATTCGACGACTGCAGTCTGCCGCGCCCCACTGAGCAGAATGTGCTCAACCAGGTCGGCCTCTCGCTCTACGATGTAATGCTCAACCTGCTCGGCCGCGATGACCACGAGGCGGTCATGCGCCTCGTGGACCGTTATCGAGAGCACTACCGCAGCATGCGAATCGACGGCCACCTCAAGCCATGGCCTATCGCCGGCGTGCTCGACGCCATGCGTGACCTGCGCGCGCGCGGCGTACTGCTCGGCATCGCCACCGGAAAGAGCAGACGCGGCCTCAATCACGCGGTCGATGACCTGCTGATTCGTGAGCTCTTCGCCACACTGAAGTCCAGCGACGACGGCCCGGGCAAACCCGCACCCGCAATCCTCCTGGATGCGATGGACGAAGCCGGCACCGACGCGGCGAACACAGTGATGATCGGCGACACGACCTGGGACATGCTCATGGCCGCCAACGCCGGCGTGCGCGCGCTCGGTGTTACCTTCGGGTACCACAGCTCTGAAGAGCTCCGCTCCGCAGGCGCCTTCGACGTACTCGACGACTACGGGCGCCTCGCAGAGGTGCTTAGCACACAGTTCACAGTCCCACCGCGTGAGATGCCCACGGACCTGTCCCCCTGGGAGTAGACGCGCGCGCGCTCCGCTTGTGCGCGCCCGGGATACAGTCGATGGCGGCCAGATGAAGGCGGATTCGCGTCGAATGCAGCGCTGCGTTTAGGGCGCAGCGCGGTGATTTCGGCGCAGCGGGTACAGCGCGGTGACTACAACTCTGTGCGGCCTTCGAAGACCTGCCGCGCCGCGTCGCCGGCAAACTGGTACGTCTCAAGCGTGCCCTCAACAAGCGCGCGCTCCATCTTTCGGCCCAGCAGCGGTACCTTGATCTCAACGACACCGTCGATGATGCGGTCGCAACCGGTGGCCGTCGCCCTGGCACGCGTCTCGCCGGAGATATTGATTCGGTCCTTGAGCGTCGGCGGTATTACCCGCCACTTCATCACGTTGGTCGCGAAGTTGATCTCGCTGATCTGGACGTAGGTGATGAAGTCCATCCCGGCGGCGCGGCGCATCGGGCCGGGAATCTCTTTGTCGGTGATAATCGACTGCTCAATGTACCGCACACCGTCGATGGTCTCATCGCGCAGGGTCTCTCGCGTCACGCCGGAGCGTTCATGCAACAACTGCTCAAATTCATCACAGTGGAGAATCTCCCACATCTGAGCAGGGGTGCAGGGAAATGCCTGGGTCAACTGTAGCTTCATCCGGATCCCCTGAGAGTTGCGCCGCTTCGTCGCCCTGCGCAACGAGGAGCGTTCGACGTGCGCAATAGCTGTATACCTCGCCGGGGTCAGACTTCGTAGTCAGGTCTCTCGCGCTACCCGTGTCGCTGCGGCCTTAGAGCGCCGTGATTTGCAGGGAATCGACAAAGGCGGCAGCGCGGCCGGACTCAGACTCAATGACCTCTGCCGGCCCTGTGCATTTCAGGAATACCGGGTCGCCGGGCCCCTGCACGATCGCGCCGAAGAGCGCGTAGCCCTCGTGTCGCTGCTCAGGGCCCTGCATGGATGCGCCACGAGATACGTAGGTACCCCGCGTACGAACAAACCATGCCGGATTGCCGGCTACACTACGCTCCGCGGCTTCCGCACGGTCGATCGTGTCGGCGCCGTCAGGCTGCTCGAACTGAGAAATCCACCGGTTGATGTTTGCACGCGGATCTCCGCCGCCGGGGAAGCGAAACAATATGCAATTCGCCGGGCCCGCGCCGTCGTGCGGAAGGTCCCAGGTCGCGAGGCGCATCGAACCCGGCGACGGCGCTTCGGCCCAGCCGGCCGGCAGCACCCAGCTTACGCCGCCAACGCTGCTGCGCCCGCCCTCGTCAGGCACGTCCAAATCGATGGGCTCGAGCAGCTCTCCTGTTACCGCCCGCTCTTCGGGGATCGGCGACAGGACGGCGCCGGAGCGATCCGGCTCCGGGAGCATATCCTCGACCTCATCACGGCAGGCGGTGATCGGCATGAAGGCAGCAAAGAGCAGCGCACCGGTCAGAACCCTGCCCGCACCTGCCGGGAGCAACCCGGCCGAATTGCGCACCGGATGCGCGTGTCGCGATGAATGCAATTGCCCGTCCTCCGTCGTATTCTCACCCATGCGCGCCCTCTCACACGGTCGCCGCAGGGCGTCAAACACACGCCGGCGGCCCGCTACCCTTTAGGCGCCCCGATCCTATGAGCAACCGACACGGAGCCCCGAAAATGCGAGCCCTGCAGTTCATCGCCGTCCTCGCCATGATATCGGCCGCGTTCGCCTGTGACACAAGCGCACGATCAACCCTCGACGAGCCCTGCTTCGACGACAGCGCATGCGACGGTGCACAATTCTGCGACATCGACGGACGATGCAGGCTTCGCGACACCTGCCGGGACACGAGCGACTGCGATGCGGACCTCGTCTGTGACGGCAGCGTGTGTCGCGACGCGATTGCCGTCTGCACCTTCGACTCC
>JAUICO010000218.1 GCA_030427825.1 bacterium
GAGGTCATTCGTTTTCGCGAGATCGTCATCGATCAGGGTCGGCACCGCGTGACCGTCAATGGAGAAGAGGTCACGCTGACCGCGCTCGAGTTCAAGCTGCTGGTCACCCTCCTGGATCGACGCGGCAGGGTGCAATCCCGCGAACGTCTGCTGGACGATGTCTGGGGACTGGACGTCGAAGTGACCACGCGAACCGTCGACACTCATGTAAAGCGTCTGCGCGAGAAGCTCGCGGCCTGCGGGGAATACATCGAGACGGTTCGGGGGATCGGGTACCGATTCCGCGAGCGGGAAGACTGAATTCATGTCGGGCTCCGAAGTCGAGAACACACAGCCCGCGGCGCCGCAGTCGATGTCGCGTCGACGACTGTCCCACATCCTGCCGACGATCATCGGCGCGACGGCCCTGAGCCTGACCGTGTTCGCCTCCGGTTGGGTCGTCGGTGCTCACGGCCATCACTGGGTTGGTGTCACGATGCTGCTCGGCGGGCTGCTCGCTTCGTTGATCCTGCACCGCACGCTAAGCGCTCGCATTCAACGGGTGCGACACTCTCTGGTGGGTGGGGGCGCGTTGAACGCCTGGTCGGCTCCGGTCGAAGAGTTGAACCGGCTCGATGGGGACATCAGACGCCTGCAGAAGGCTCACGACGACAGTCTGGCGGCGGTGCGCGCTCGTCATCACCTGCTTCAGTCTGCCGTTGACAGCATGAGCGAAGGGGTCGTGGCTGTCGACGGCTCGTATCGGATACTCTTCGCAAACGCGTCAGCAAGCGAGTTCTTCGGGGCACCGTTGAGCGTCGACGAGGCGAAGGATCGGCAGCTCATTGACGTGATTCGGCTGCCCCTCCTGCATGAGCTTGTCGATCGGGTGCTGCGCGGAGAAGGAACGTCGCACGGCGAGTGCGAGACCGGCGAACCACGCCGCGTATTCAGGCTTACGGTGGCGCCGGTACAGCTCGATGACCTCGGCAGGGGGGCTGTCGCGACCTTCTCCGACGAGACGGTCCTGCACGCGCTCAAGCGAGTTCGTCGCGACTTCGTGGCAAATGTCTCGCACGAGCTGCGGACGCCGATCGCCTCAGTGCAGGGGTGGTCTGAGACGCTGCTCTCCGGGGTGCTGCCCCTCAACGAGGAGGCCCGTCCGCCGGTAGAGCGCATACATGAGGGCGCGGTGCGCCTCGCGGAGCTGACCGAAGATCTGATGACGCTCGCCCGCCTCGATTTTCAGGGCGCCGACTCCGAACTTGAGGAGATCGAGATCGTCGGCGTCGTCGAAAAGGTCTTTCGCGGCCTGGAAGAGCGAGCGGCGGCATCCGGAATCCGCCTCACAACGGATCTCTCAGAGAGACACCGCGTTGTGCCGGGAACGCGTCGATCCTGGGAGTACATCCTGCGCAACCTTGTAGACAACGCGATCAAGTACGGGTCACCGGGGGGTGAGGTGATCGTTCGCACGGTGGGGGCCGGAGACCGGGTCCGCGTCGAGGTCGTCGATGATGGGCCGGGCATCGAACGTCAGCACATCGATCGCGTCTTTGAACGTTTTTATCGCATCGACGAAGGGCGGGGCCGCGCGGCAGGAGGTAGCGGCCTCGGGCTCTCGATTGTGCGGAATTACGCTGTCGCAATCGGTGGCCTGGTCGGGGTCGATTCGACGCCTGGCAGGGGAGCCACCTTTTGGATCGAGCTGCCGGATCCGGCCCGGAATGCGGACGCGGCGACCTGATCGTGGCGAATCTCGGACTTGCGCCGCGCGGAATAGCTCTTTACGGTGCGTCCGCCCCGGAATAGGGGCGCTCGGTCTCGCGTTAGGAGAGGCTGATCGCGGTGCGTACGCACGGCGGCACCCGTATTTCGTCGTTTTGTGACTCAGAAAGGGATGTAGAGATGCAGAGTTCGATGCAGAAGAGATTGCTTTGGTTGGCTTCGGCCGCAGCGCTGGTGGCTCTCCTGCCGCTGAGCACCGCGTGCAAGCAGGAAGCGGATGACCGCGAACAGGCCGAGATTGAAGCTCCGGTCGCCGACCAGGGCCCGTACCTCGACGAAGGCGATCGCCTCGGTTGCGAAGGCCGTCCGATGACCGGCGCTGCAGACGCAGTCGTAACCATCGTCGAATTCAGTGACTTTCAATGCCCCTTCTGCTCGCGCGTGCTCCCGACCCTGACGCAGCTTAAGGAAGAGTTCCCGAACGACGTGCGCATCTTCTTCAAGCAGATGCCGCTTCCGATGCATCCCGAAGCCCGTCCGGCACATGTCGCAGCGCTCGCTGCCGCAGAGCAGGGCAAGTTCTGGGAGTTCCACGATCTCGCCTTTGCAAACGGGCGAGCGCTGAACCGCGAGAACTTCGAGGCATGGGCAGAGCAGATTGGGCTCGATGTTGACGCATTCAAGGCCGCTCTCGATGAGCGCGGCGAAGAGCTGGACGCCATCGTCCAGGCGGACATCGACAAGGCTGCAGAGTTCGGCATCCGTGGGACTCCGAACTTCATGGTCAACGGTGTGAACCTGCGCGGCGCGCAGCCCTACGAACGCTTCGAAGAGGCGGTTCGCGCTGAGATCACCGCAATGCGTGCGCTGATCG
>JAUICO010000113.1 GCA_030427825.1 bacterium
GACGTAGCGTTCCGCATCTTTCGGCGCGACGGACTTTTTCCAGTTTGGCAACACATCGACGGATATACAGAGGAAGACATATTCGACGTCATTGAGTTCCTATTTGACCACTGTTCGGCGGGTGTGATCGGCGACTATCATTCCTGGAATGACTGCGGGAAGCATTTCGAAGTCTTCGACAGAGCTGGAGGTCAGCAGAGATTCAGGGCAGAATTGAACGACGTCCTGAGAGACTATTCGATCGGATACGAACTCTCAGAGAACGGAGAAATCCTGGAGCTCCCGGACAGTGGCATGGCGGAACTTGTTGCCGCACCTATTCCCAACATAGATCCGGAAAACGTCACTCCGAAGATTGAACAAGCCCAAGCCCTCTACCGTAGGCGCAACTCAACTCTGGCAGACCGCCACAACGCACTACGGCAGCTTGCCGATGTCTTGGAGTTCCTGAGACCCCAAGCGAAGGAAGTGCTAACGAAGTCTGACGAAAACGATCTGTTCGCGATCGTAAACAACTTCGGCATTCGCCATCATCGCGCGCATCAAAAGACAGATTACGACACGGCGATCTTCTACAGCTGGCTGTTCTACTACTACCTAGCTTCGATACATGCCTGCATGCGCTTGATTGAGCGAGGACGCAGCACACCGTCAGCAAACAACGAGACTGAGTGAGCTGCGCAAATCGAGTAGGCGCGGGCTTTTCTCCCGCGCCTCTCACACCACCCTGCATGCGGGTCCGCACAGGGCGGTTCACTGCGGATAGTGAAACCGGACCCAGAGGTCTTCGACCGAGACGAGTCCCAGATTTGCGAGGTCTTCATCGCCGATGGCTGCGTGGATCGCGCGGTTGCGTGACATGTGCCACGGTCCTTTCGCTGACATGCCGGTGCGGATTGCCCACGATTTGGGAACCCCGCCGGCGATCAGTTTTCGGATTCTCGTGCGTATGCGACGCCACTGACGCCAGACACACATTCGAAGCCGACGACGTATCCACTTGTCCAGTTCCGGAGTCGGGCGATAGTGCTCCGACAGCCGGAAATAGCCCATCCATCCTACGATGTACCTCGACAGCTCGCGCAGACGCCGCTTCATCGACACACCCCACGTTCGGCGTGTGATTTCGCGCACACGCTGTTTGAATCGTTTGATGGTCTTTGACGTCCAGCAAATCTTCTTTCCGCCGAATCGAAATCCAAGAAAAGCGACCTGGATGATGTGTGCGACCTGGCTCTTGTTTGCATTCACCTGAAGCCTCAGATGTTTGCTTAGCCAGTGCGAGATGCTCGCCATCACCCGCTGCCCTGCCTTTTCGCTGCCGACGACGATCATCTCGTCGTCGGCGTATCGCGCAAAAGTGTGGCCGCGGCGCTCGAGTTCTTTGTCGAAGTCGTCAAGCAGAATGTTAGCGAGCAGTGGCGACAGCGGCGAGCCCTGAAGCACCCCCTGCCATGTCGCCTTCTTCTGTCCGTCGACCACAACCCCGCTACGCAGATAGCGGCCAATCAGCCGCAGCAGCGATACGTCACGCACGCGGCGTGTGACGCGGAGCATCAGTACGTCGTGGTTCACCCGATCGAAGAATTTCTCCAGATCAAGGTCCACGGTGAATCGGCGCCCGTTGCCGATGTATCGCTGTATCTGCGTCACGGCGCCGTGGGCCGACCGCCCGGGACGAAAGCCGAAGCTCGACTCGCTGAAATGCGGATCAAACATCGGCGTCAGCACCTGCGCAATCGCCTGCTGAATGACGCGGTCAGTAACCGTGCGAATTCCCAACAAACGCTCGCCACCGCCCGGCTTCGGTATGGCCTTCTGCCGGACCGGTTGCGGCGCGTAGCTGCCGTCCCTCAGTGACTCCCGAATCCCCGAGCACCCCACACGCGCAAATCCCGGAAACTCCTCGACAGTCATTCTGTCTATACCCGGAGCACCGCGATTTGCTCTGACCTGTTTCCAGGCCCGTTGCATGTTTGAACGGTCGAGCACTCGACTCATCAAGTCGCAGTCCAAGGCTGGTTGCGTAGCCTCACGCCGCGAAGACGCAGGTACAATCTGACCTGTAGCGCTCCGCGAGTCGGTCACGACTCCTCCCTGATCCACACTGTTCGGCCCTTCGCGGTCGGAGCGTGCGCACCGTCCGCTACTATGGCTTCTGCTGACTTCTGCACGCTCACGCCGTCTGTCTCCAGATGACGCGCTGACCGGCACACACCGGTCCGCCTTACGCGCAGATCTCCCCGAATAGGAACATGAACTTTCGCTGCACAATCGCGCCGTTTACCCCTGCTCCCGGTCCACAGGATTTCTTCGTCATTGGCCGAGTCATCCCAGAGCAGCAGGCCTCCTACGACATTTCTGTTCGTCGACTCACAGCTTTGCTCCACGCTTCCTTCAGACCCCACCTCGCGGTGACGCCCTTGCGCTTCACTAATGGTTGAGGCTGAATTCACAGCCGCGGACCTCCCATAGGGGACTTACACCCCATCAGTTCATGCCCATGTCGGGCGTACCAACACGATCGACCTGACGCCACGGCTTCGCCTTGGTACCCTCCCTTCGGTCGGCGCAGGTCATCGTGAAAACGTTGTGCGCGCCCAACTGTCGTGCGAAGGCGAAGAGCCAAACCCGACCGGCGCGGCTGTTCTACGGCAGTCCGATGAGTCCGATGCCGACGATGATCGCCGGGGCTCACCGCAGTGGAAAGACTGCCGCGCTCAGATGATGGAGAACAGCGTGACCTCTGTACCCAAGCGAGTTCCGTCTCAACGGCTGAGGAGGTGGCCGTGAGCGCCGACGCCGCGGCTGCACTGTTCTGGGCCAGCGTTGCAGCGCATGGCGTCCTGCTGCTCGGCACCGCGTGGTGTATCGCGGTCCCCACCCGGCGCATCTATCCCATGACCAAGAAGACATTCGTCTACTACGTGATGTGGGCGCTCTTCTGGTTCGTCTATGCGGCGACCCTCGCCCTTGTGGCGCTCGACTGGAACTCCGGACCTTGGAGCAGCCCCCTCCGCTGGCTGGTGGGAGTGCCAGTCGCAGCTTCGGGCGCCGCCTTCGTCACCTGGGGAATCGCCACGCTCGGCGTGACGAACACGTCCGGAGTCCGGGACGGTCTCGTGGCGCGCGGTCCCTACCACTTCAGTCGCAATCCCCAGTACGTCGGTGACATCGCGTTGTTCCTCGGTACGGCGATTGTCGCCAACTCTGAGCTGGTGTGGGTGACACAGCTGTTGTCGGCCTGGATATTCGTGCTCGCACCGCTCGCCGAGGAGCCATGGCTCGAAGAGCAGTACGGTGACGCGTATCGACGTTATTGCGGCCAGGTTCCGCGCTTTCTGTAGCGGCTCCACCGAACTCGGGCAGCAAGGGCAAGTTGCTGGCCCGAGGCTCGAATGTGCGAGACAACTCTCGACCCGAACTCGGCGTACAACAAGTCGGTCGTACCGACGCCGCCAGCCGAGCTTCTCGCCGCACGTCGCCGTCCGCCACCAGACTACAAGTCGCGATCTCCGGCACAGCCGGGGCGGTCGATGTCGCTCTGGCTTCCAAGCGGACAGGCGAGTTTGCCGCCGCCCGCCGTCGAACTCGACGACGACACCACCCAATTCACTCGCGCCACCCGAGGAGGCGCAGTGCATTGAACACAACCACGAGCGTGCTGCCTTCGTGCAGGACCACCGCGACGCTTAGGGGGATGACGCCAAAGCCCGACGCGAGCAGGAGCGCGAGGATGACACCGAGCGCGATGACGAGGTTCTGGCGAATGATGCGCGCGCTGGCGCGGCTCAGGCCGATCGCAAAGGACAGCTTGCCGAGATCGTCACCCATTAGCACAACGTCGGCTGTCTCCAGGGCGACGGCGGTGCCTCCGGCGCCCATCGCAACGCCGACCGTGGCTGCGGCGAGCGCGGGTGCATCGTTGACGCCGTCACCCACCATGGCGACGCCATCGCCGCCACGCTGGAGTTCGCGGATCACGGTCAGCTTGTCTCCGGGGAGCAACTCCGCGCGCACATCGGTGATGCCGATCTGGTCGGCGACGCGATGGGCCACGGACGCGTTGTCTCCGGTGAGCATGACCAGACGCTCGGCCCCTTGTCCCCGCAGCCGCTGCATCACTTCTTTACCTAAGGCGCGAGGCTCATCCGCTAGGGCGATGACGCCGATGAACTCCCCGGCGCGTTGAATGATCACTGTGGTTTGGCCGTCAGCTTCGAGCTGAGCGATCGCCTCCGCGAGTGACTGGCCGCCAGGGGCAGCTGGATCGGCGCCAAAGGCCCGCATGGCTCCGACCACTACCTTTGCCCCCTCGACCTGCGCCTGGATCCCCTTGCCCGCAAGGTTCTCGATCTCGGTGGCGGTGGGGAAGTCGATGTTTCGCTCTTTCGCCAACTCGACGATGGCCGCCGCCAGAGGATGACTGGATTGTTCTTCAACCGCGGCGGCGATGCGCAGCGCCTCGTCCCGTGGCGTGCCCGCAATCCCGATGACCTGCGTGACCGAAAAACGCCCGGTGGTGAGTGTGCCGGTCTTGTCCAGCGCCACGGTCTCAAGGTTTCCGAGGTTCTCCAGATGCACCCCGCCCTTGATCAGAACCCCGCGGCGGGCAGCCTGTGCAATGCCGGCGAGCACGGCTGCCGGTGTGCCGATGGCGAGCGCACAGGGCGAAGCGGCCACCAGAAGTACCATTCCGCGATAGAAACTCGCCGTCCAACTCCAACCAAACACGAGAGGCAGCAGCACAATGACAACGGCGGTGCCGACGAGCACGGCCGGTACGAAACGCCGCGCAAACGTCTCCGTGAATCGTTGCGTTGGACTCTTATTGTCCTGAGCTTCTGAGACGAGCTGCATCACGCGAGCCAGCGTGTTGTCGCCGGCGAGCCGGGTCATGCGCACGTCCAGCGCATTGTCTTGATTGATCGTTCCGGCAAAGACCTCGTCGCCGGGCTTGCGGTATACCGGCACACTCTCGCCCGTGATCGCGCTTTGATCGATGCTACTCTCGCCCGCTGTGATAACTCCGTCCACCGGCACACGCTCGCCAGGCTTTACGACAACGACTTCATCGACCGCGAGCGCCTCAACAGGGACTTCTTGAAGACGCTCGCCGCGCCTCGCAAAGGCCGTGCGCGGCATGAGTTTTCCGAGCGCACCCACGGCGTTCCGCGCACGGTCCATCGCGTAATGCTCCCCCGCATGCCCAAGCGAGAACAGGAAGAGCAGAAACGCACCGTCGGCCCATTCACCGAGTAATGCCGCGCCGGCCGCCGCCGCAACCATCAACAGGTCGATGTCGAACTTGCCACGAAGCAACGCAGGCAGCGACGCGCGCGCAACGTCGTAACCGCCCGCCAGATAGGACAAGAGGTAGAGCGCGAGCGCGCCGGACGCCGGGAGGCCCAGGAACGTCTCGCCGAAGAACCCGACAATGAGCGACGACCCCGCAACCGCGAGCGTCAAGGCAACCCAGCGATCCCGCACCCAGTGGGGCAGAAATCTCGGCGCGGTACCGTGCTTGTGGTCAGGTTTTGTCTTCATGGCGATGGTTCTTTCACTCACGCTCAAATGCGGGACGTCTCGCCAGGGCCGTATCGTTCATCGGCGCCGGCTAACGGAGACCTGGGAGCTCAGGCGTATACCTCTTCCTCTTCGGCTGCTTCGACTGCATCGCCGCCAATCCAGCTGTAGACGGCGGGCAGCACGAAGAGCGTCAGCATGGTCGCGGTCACCAGGCCGCCGATGACGACGGTTGCGAGTGGCCGCTGCACCTCGGCGCCCGCGGTCGTTGAGATGGCCATCGGCAGGAAGCCGATGCCGTCGGTGAGCGCGGTCATGAGCACCGCGCGCAGACGGAGCCGTGCGCCGCGCTCCGTCGCGTCCATCAACGTCAGGCCTTCGCGTTGAAGGTCGCGGATATACGAGACCATCACGACGCCGTTCAACACCGCGATACCCGATAGCGCGATGAAGCCGACGGCCGCCGAGATCGAGAAGGGCATGCCGCGAATCCACAGCGCTGCCACCCCCCCAACCGCGGCCATTGGGATGTTCAAGTAGATGATCAGCGCGGGCCGCGCGGCCCCGAACATCGTGTAGAGCAGCAAGAAGATGAGCAGCAGGGCCGTAGGCACGGCCACCGCCAGACGCGCGCTTGCAGCCTGTAGGTTCTCGAACTGGCCACCCCAGCTGACAAAGTATCCCGGCGGCAGATCGGCCTCTTCGCGCACGCGTCTCTGCGCCTCGGCGACGAAACCTGCGAGGTCCCGCCCGCGGACGTTGACCTGCACCGTTAGCCGGCGTTGTGCGCTCTCGCGGTTCACCACGGCTGGGCCGTCGTCGAGGCGCACCTCGGCCACCTGTCCCAGGGGCACATGCCCGCCGTTCGGCGTGGCGATCAGAAGCTGTCGCAGGTCCGACGGAGTCGAGCGGACGTCCTCGCGCAGCCGCACCTGCATCGTGAATCGTTGCTGGCCCTCAAAGACCGTGCCCACCGGCCGGCCGGCGATCGCAGCGACCGCGTCGAGTACCTCCGAGGCGTTCACGCCGTAGCGGGCGGCTGCCTGCCGGTCGACGATCACTCGCAGCGAGGGCAGGCCCGCGACCTGGTCGGCGCTGACGTCGGCCGCGCCCTCGATGTCGTTGAGCACGTGCATGATTCGCTCGCCTGCGCCTTGGAGATCGTCGAAGTCCGGGCCGTAGACGTTGATGGCGACGTCCGAGCGAACGCCACTGATGAGCTCGTTCGTTCGAAGCTCGATAGGCTGCGAGAACGAGTAGTTTTGGCCGGGCACGTCGGCGAGCACCGCCTCCATCGCTTCGACGAGTTCGGCCTTGTTGGACACCCGCGTCCACTCTTCGATCGGGTGCAGCATCACGAAGATGTCGGAAACCTCGACGCCCATCGGGTCGGTCGCGATCTCTGCCCGACCGGTCTTCGACACGATGGTCTCGATCTCGTCGGGGAACGCCTCGCTCAGGGCGCTCTCGATGCGCGTCGTGGCTGCGATTGCCTCCTCGAGGGACACCGAGGGTGGCCGAACCGCCTGCATCGCGATCGCGCCCTCGTCGAGCCTCGGGATAAACTCCGCGCCCATCGTCGACGCGAGCCACCCGCCGGCAACGATCGTGATGATGGCGAAGCCCACAACCTGGGCGCGCATCCGGAGCGCGACGCGCAAAAGCGGCTCGTAGGCTTGACGCGCGAGGCGCGCAAACAGCGGTTCTTTTTCGGCCAGGCCCTTCCGGTAGATCCAGGTCGCAGCGGCCGGCACGAGCGTCACGGCCAGCAGCAGCGCAGCCGCTAGCGCCGAGATTACGACGACCGCCATAGGCTGAAACATCTTGCCTTCGATGCCCCGCAGGGTGAGCACCGGCACGTAGACGATCATGATGATCGCAGTCCCGAAGAGCACAGGCCGGAGCACTTGCAGCGTGCCCTTTCGGACTTCGCCTTTCACGCGATTGCCAGTCGCCCCACTTTCGGAGACCCGCCGAGAGACATTTTCGATCACCACGATCGCCCCGTCGATGATCAGCCCGAAATCGAGGGCTCCGAGGCTCATCAGGTTGCCGGAGACGCCGAAGAAGCGCATCGAGATGAACGTCATCAAGAGGGACAATGGGATAACCGCCGCGACCAGGAGCCCGCCGCGAACGTTGCCGAGCAAGAGCAGGAGGACGATGATCACCAGCGCCCCGCCTTCGATCAGGTTGGTCATTACCGTGTGGATCGTGCGCTCGACCAATTCGGAACGGTCGTAGAATGTTTCGATCGTCACGCCGGGTGGCAGGCCCGCCGAGAGCTCGTCCACACGCGCCTGCACGCGGGCGGCCACGTCGCCGGAGTTAGCGCCCATCAGCATCATCACGACACCAGTGACCACCTCGCCTCGGCCGTCGCGCGTGACCGCGCCCTGTCGAACCTTTGGAGCGAACGCGACCGTCGCCACATCCCGTACGAAGATGGGCGTGCCGTCGATGCGGGTCGCAACGCGCACGTTGCGAACATCGTCCAAACTCCGAATCAAGCCCTCGCCGCGGACCACGCGCTGCTCTCCGCCGCGCACGATATAGCCGCCGCCTGCGTTCGCATTGTTCGCTTCAAGCGCTTCGAAGACGTCACCCAAACCAAGCCCCAGCGCGCTCAGCCGCGCCGGATCGACCTGTACTTCGTAGGTTTTCAGTTCGCCGCCGAACGAGTTGACCTCTACGACGCCCGGGACCGGCCGCAGTTGGTACGCGACGTACCAATCGAGGATCGTGCGCAGCTCCATCTGTGTGTAGCAGGTGTCGCTGTCGGGACCGTCGGGCGGGCACATGGGCTCGCCGCGGACCTCGAATTGGTAGATCTCGCCGAGCCCGCTCGAGACGGGGCCCATCTCGGGCGACCCATATCCGTCCGGAATCGCCTCGCGCGCGTCGGCCAGCCGTTCTGCAACGAGCTGTCGGGCGAAATAGATGTCGGTGCCTTCTTCGAAGACGACCGTCACGGCTGAGAGCCCGAAGCGGGACAAGCTGCGGACCTGCTCGACCCGCGGCAACCCGCTCATGACGGTCTCGACGGGGGCCGTCACATATTGTTCGACCTCGATCGGGCCGAGTGACGGGGTGCTCGTGAGGACCTGCACCTGGACGTTCGTCACGTCGGGTACGGCGTCAATCGGCAGCAGGCGAGCAGAGCGAACGCCCACCGCCCCGACGAAGAGCACCGCGAAGATGACCAGGAAGCGGTGTCGGATGCAGAAGGCAACTAAGGCGTGCATCATGGTTAGTGGCCTCCACAGCCGTCTGCGAGTTCGCCCCGCAACAGCTCCGAGAGAAGTATAAATGCACCTTCGACAACGACCGATTGACCCGCTTCGACACCTTCCAGCACTTCGGTGCGGCCGTCGGCTTCGCGCCCTAACACAACGTTCACCGTCGCGAACTCGCCAGAGTGTTCCTCGATGAACACGACAGTTTGATTGTTGAGAGTCTGCACGGCGGCCGACGGCAGGACGATCACGGGATCGGCTCCAACACGGGCTCCGAGTCGCAGCGATCCAAACATTCCGGGACGGAGGACGCCGTCGGTGTTTGGCAGTTCGACCCGCGCCGGTAGCGTGCGCGAGCTCTCGTCGAGCGCGGCCCCCAGGTAGTCGACTGAGCCTCGCCATTCGCGACCGGGATATGCGCTCAGCGTCAGGACGGCTTCCATATCTCTGGCGACACGCGGGACCTGCTGCTCGTACACCCGGCCGATGACCCAAACCGCGGATGTGTCGGCGACGACAAAGAGCGTGTCCTCAGAGGCCACGTTCTCGCCCCGGGTGGCGTGGCGCTCGATGATCTCACCTGCGATCGGGCTTGTCAGCGGCATATCTCCGCCCGAGCCCCCACGCACACCGAATACGCGCAAGCGAGAGCGCGCGGCGCCGACGTCGGCGTCGGCTTCATCCGCCGCGAGTTGCGCCTCGATCAGGCTGCGCTCCGAGCTGATGCCGTCGTCCCGCAGACGCCGCTGACGGTCGAGCGTACGATTCGCGACGTCGCGAATAGCATCCGCGCGGTTCAGGTCTGCCCGCGCCTGGCCGAGCGCGACGCTCCGAAACGTCGCCAGCTCCTGTCCCGCGTCGACGCGGTCGCCCTGCGTCACCGCGACTGAGACGAGCTGTCCATCGACCAGCGTACTCACGTGCGCCATCAGGTCCGGGTCAAACTGAACTTCCGCCGGCAACTCCACAGCGTCTTCGAGCACAGCCGTCGCTGCCGCCGCGACACGGATTCCGCTTCGTAGGATCGCAATGTCGGACAGAGCGACCACGGCCCCGGGCGAGCCAACTGGCGGCGTCGCGGGGTTGCAGGTCGGGCACACTGACTCGGGGAAGCCGTGCCCCGCACACCAGTCCCCCGACTCTTGAAAGCCCTCTACGAGTCCAGGGTTGCACACGGTGCACATCGACTCCGGCAAGCCATGCTCTGCGCACCAGTCGGCCTCTGCGTGGTCATGCCCGGCGTGCTCGTCGTCATCGCCATGCGCCTCATCTTCGTCGGCGCCGCGGTCATGCTCGTCGGGTTGCTCGCCGGCAGCATGGTCATGCCCCTCGTGCTCGTCTGTCTGCGAAGCGCCGCCTCCCTCACATCCGGCGAGCACTCCCAGCACCCCGATCAGCAGGAAGCTGCAAAGCGCCTTCTGCGGGGCTGATGGTGCAAAGCCCGGTCGGTGCGCCCGAGTGTAGAGCCCTAGTCCTGCAATTGGTTCGTTGTTCATCGCATCACCTCTGCACCCACCGCCAGCTCCAAGGCTGCCAGGGCTGCGTAGTAGTCTCGGGCGGCTTCGATGGCGCCCACCTGTTGTTCGATGAGCCGCTCCTCGGCCATGAGGACGCCCATGAGGTCGATCTCGCCCTCTTCGAACGCGCGTTGCACGAGTTCGAGATTGGTTTGCCAGCGCGGCACGAGGTTGCTTTCGTAGAGCTGGACTCGCTCGTAGCTGCCTTGCAGGTGTTGCCATGCAGCGCGGATCTCGGCATCGATCGACGCGTCGAGCGCAGCGGCTTCTGCGAGCGTGTGCCCGATGTCGGCCTCGAGCGGGGCGGCGGCAGCTCGGCGCCGATTTTCGGAGCCGAGGCCAAACTGGACGACGAAGAGCAGGCGATGGTCGTTCGCATTGGCGGTGGCGCCGAACTCATATTCACCGCCGATTGCGGGGTCGGGCCGGCTCTCTTGTTCTGCGAGGGCCCGCTCGGTTTCGAGGCGTGTGATCCGCTCCGCCAGCACGCGGGCGTCGGGGCGGTGTTCGGCGGCTACGTCGAGCAAGTCCTGTAGCTCGGGTGGCGGCTGCGGCGGTTCAAGGTCTCCACCTGGGGCCGGCGGCGTGTCGCGGGTCCATGCCGCAGAAGCGGCGAGCCGAGCGAGGGCGTCGGCATAGGCCGTGCGAGCGTCCATCTCTTGTTGTTGCGCCGCCGCGCGGTCGGCGTCGGCGAGTAGGAGGTCGAGTTCGGGGTCTTCGCCCGCGTCAACGCGACGTGCCACAACGTCTCTCACGGCATAGGTGAAGGCGACGAGTTCGGAGTAGATTTCCCAACGCCTCTCTGCGGCGAGGGCGTCGGTGTACGCTGCATGCACGTCCGCATGCACAGCCCAGTTGGCCTCGTCGACCAGGCGGGTTTGCTCGGCGGTCCACCGCGAAGCGACGGCGGCGCGGAGGTCTCGCTCGTTGTGCACTTCGAGGGGCTGCATCAGCGCGGCGGTGGCGGCGACGCCATTGCCATCCGTGCCGAGTATGGGACCGAGACCAAACGTGAGTTCCGGGTTTGCGAGGCGCGCCGGCAAGGCGGCGGCCGCCGCAGCGTCGACGTCGGCCTGGGCACCCGCAACCGCAAGGACCGCCGGTGCGTTTTGCTGCGCGTGCGCGATGAGTTCTTCGAGCGTGATGCGCTCCGCGGCCACCGTCCGGGCGCCCGGACTATCGGGCGCAAAATCTTGCGCTGCCGCATCGACAGCCAACGTCAGCACAAGGCCAGAGACCAGGAAGCAGGCCACGGCGAATTGGCCGACGCGCTTGTACGGTGCGTCGATGTGCACATCGTCTCGGCCTATCCGAATACGCCTACTATCGATGATAGTAATTCCATCTACAGACATGCGGTGGGTCTCCTATTGGTGTGTCTGGCTCAGTCGCTCGCGAACGCGGCGAAGCGGAGACTAGAGTAATGCCGCAACGGCGTTCTCGACCACACAGTGGAGCGAGAAGGTCGGCAATAGATGAGGAAGGGTGAGCAGCGCGGCAGATGTCAGCGCAACGGCCACGAACGATACGCGCTCGGGCAAGCCGATTGGCGGCGTTTGGTACGCATACGCGGAAAGCAGCTCAACTCGGGCGCGGAGTTCGGCGGGCGATGAGTCGGCCGCGGCGGCGCAGCACGCGGAATGGCCGCGGGTCTGCCGCGCCGCGGTCACGATTCCGCCAGCGAGCGCGAGCGGGTCAGCCCCCTCTTGCACGGCGGCCATGTCACATTGCAGTTCGCGCGCGAACCGCCACTGATTCAGGGCCGGGCGGAGAAAATAGCCGAGGGGATTGAGCCCCAGAGCGACGGCGCACGCGACCAAACGCGCGGGGTCGCCATGTCTCAAATGGCCCGCCTCGTGCAGCAGGATGGCCTCAAGCGCCTGGTCGTCAATATGACTGAGCAGCGTATGGTCGACCTCGATGCGCGGGCGCAAAACACCGCGCGTCGCGGCGGCAAGGCCGAGCCCCTCGACGACACGGATCAGCGACTCAAAGGGCGCGAGCACCGCCGACCGTTCGCAGACCCCACGGATGCGTTGGGCGCACGCGCGGCTACCGTCGAGGTCGTCGACCGCGCGGTGCGATCGAAAAACGTCCCAACCCACGACTGCGCCGCCGACGGCCATTGCAGCAGCAGCGCACAACATCAGGAACTCCCCCATCCCAATCTCTGCTGCGAGCGGCGCGCAACACTCGGCAAGCGTGCGTCCAGGCTCGAGCTCGTGCAGCAGGGCCGATCCGACCCAGAGTGCTGCGACCACCGTCGGCCCGACGAGCAAGAGCACCGTGTTCGGACCCCCAAAACGCATTACCGAACCCGTGCCGGCGCGGCGCTGCAACGCGATGTGAGCCAGCGTCGTCAGACCACCGGCGACCACTGCGTAAAGCAGCGTGGCGGCGAGCGCCGCGTGGAGGAGATCAGTCAACTGCCAGCTCCGCGCGTCGCCGCTCGATCAGCTCCTGGAGGCGGTCGAGTTCGGTGCCCTCTCCGTCGCCGATCGCATCGACCAAAAGCGCCATCGCCGCCACGCGACCTTGCCTGGGCAGCGAGAGCATGACGTCGCGCGCCATCGCCTCGGCGAACTCGTCTCGAGTCATGGTAGGCGTATACACATAGCGGCGCCCGTCCTTTTTGCGCTCGAGCAGCCCCTTGTCGAAGAGCCGACTGACGGTCGTCATGACCGTGGTGTAAGCGATGTCGCGGTCCGCTTCGAGAACTCGGTGCACGTCCGCCACTGCGAACGTCGCCCATCGTTGACCCCAAACGACGTCCATGATCGACGCCTCCAGGTCGAACAACGCAGCAGCGAGACCTTGCTTTTCAGGACGAAACCGAACGCCTTTCACATCAACCCCATGAACTACGACTCACGGTAGTAGTAGTTAGGGGTCGCGGGGCTGTCAACCTGCGGTGCGTTCTCCCGCCAGGGCGATCGCTCGAGCAAACCCTGGTCGTCCGATTGGTCCACATAACCGGTCCACACCGGGGTCCACACCGGGGCCCACACCGGGGTCCACACATGAATACAAGTATGGGTATCGACGTGTGGTCCGGCTGTCGCCGCGTTCGGCGAGTCCGCGCATCAGCTCGACGTTGAAGTCCGTTCCGAGTCCGACGGTGGTGAGTCCCATGCCGTCGGAGTTGTAGAGGCTGCTCATCTCGAGGATCTGGTCAGTGCCTGAGATTCCCGAAGTCGCGACCCCGTTGTTGAGGAGGATGACGCGGTTCTGCAGGCCGATGTCGTAGTTTTGGAGGACCTGCTGGTAACCGAGCTCGAGGCCTCCCCACAGGTTCGTCGATCCACCGGGGACGAGGCCGTCGACGACTTCG
>JAUICO010000219.1 GCA_030427825.1 bacterium
CCTGCTCTCGAGCCATCTCGAGCGCGAGGTCTTCAATCATGTCTTCCTGACCGCCGACCGTTCGCCGCCGCCCGAGCTCAACCAGAATGTCGCGTGCAGAGACCCCGTACTTCTTCGCTGCGCGCTGTGCGAAGAGCAGGAAGGATGAGTACACGCCGGCGTAGCCGAGAATGAGGGCCTCGCGATCCACGCGGATAATGCGGTCCATCATCGGTACGACCAGGTCCTCAGCGACGTCCATGATCTTGTAGAGGTCGATCCCGGTCTCAATCCCCATACGCTCACAGACGGCGATAAACACTTCGAGAGGCGTGTTCCCCGCGCCGGCGCCGAGACCGGCCGCCGAGCAGTCAATGCGGTTCGCGCCGGCTTCGACAGCAGCGATGGAGTTGGCAATCCCCATCCCCAGGTTGTGGTGTCCGTGGAAGCCAAGCTCCGTCTCGTCCTTCAGCTTCCGGCGGAAAAGGGAGATGCGCTCGGTGACGTGGTCCGGGAGCATGTAGCCGGCGGAGTCGGTCACATAGATGCAGTTGGCGCCGTAGCTTTCCATCAGCAGTGCCTGCTGCAGCAGCTCTTCGGGCTCTATCATGTGCGCCATCATCAGGAATCCGACCGTGTCGGCGCCCATCTCGACGGACATGCCAATGTGCTGCTCAGAGACGTCAGCCTCGGTGCAGTGCGTGGCGATACGTACCGTCTTCGCCCCGCAATCGATCGCCATCTTCAGCTCTTCGACCGTGCCGATACCCGGCAGCGAGAGCACCGACACGCGTGCCTGCTTGAGCTTCGGGACGATCCCGTCGAGGTACTCTTTGTCTGTGTGCAGTGGAAACCCGTAGTTGACGGACGCGCCGCCGAGGCCGTCGCCGTGGGTGATCTCAATGATCGGCACTCCGGCGTCATCCAGGCCCTGTGAAACGGCGAGCATATCTGCCAGCGGAATCTGATGGCGCTTCGCGTGCATCCCGTCGCGCATCGAAACATCGTGCACCGTAATCTTTCTGCCCTGTACGCTCATGTGTGTTCTCCTGCGTGTGCGCTCTTCAGCTGCACGGTAGCTATGTGTTCTCAGGTCGTGATCTGAAAGCGCCCCGACTGGAGCTCAGCGGCGAGCAGCTCTCCGGTCTTCAGCGCGGCTGCCGTCATGATATCGAGGTTGCCCGCGTAGGTGGGCAGGAAGTCTCCGAGGCCGGCGACCTCCATATAGGTAGTTACGCGGTTCCCGTCGAAGACCGGGCCGTTCTTCAAGGTGTACCCGGGGACGTAGGTCTGCACTTCGCGGACCATGTCGTGCACGGACTTTGTGATCGCCTCTACGTCGGGATCATCCGTCGTCAGGCAGTGGATGGTGTCGCGCATGATCATCGGCGGCTCCGCCGGGTTGATGATGATGATCGCCTTGCCCTCCTTCGCGCCGCCCACGCTTACGACGGCGTTGGCGGTGGTTCGAGTAAACTCGTCAATGTTCTTCCTGGTGCCGGGACCCACAGATTTTGACGCTACAGTCGCGACGATCTCGGCGTACTTGACCTCCTGTACCCGCGCGACCGCGTTTACCATCGGGATGGTCGCCTGTCCGCCGCAGGTCACCATGTTGACGTTCATCTCTCCCCGACCGGCGTTTTCTTCCAGGTTCACCGGCGGGATACACGCCGGTCCGATCGCGGCAGGTGTCAGGTCAATCGCGATGATTCCGTGCTGTCGAAATATGGGCGCGGTGACGCGATGGACGTAGGCCGAGGTGGCGTCGAAGACGATCTTGATGTCGTCGTCCTTCACGTGGGGAAGCAGCCCGTCGATGCCCTCGTGTGTGGTCTTCAGGCCGAGCTTGTCTGCCCGCTTCAGGCCCTCAGATGTGGGGTCGATCCCGACCATCCACACAGGGTTGATCGTATCACTGCGCAGAGCCTTGTAGAGGAGGTCTGTGCCGATGTTTCCGGGCCCGATGATCGCTGCGTTAATCTTCGCTGTCATGTTTGTTCTCGAAACCTGTTTGTTGTGTAGAAGCTTCTTCGGATAGCTCGGCCGTATTGTTTCTGTGCACCCGGGCGCCGCAATCAACTACTTTCTGTGCCCGGCCTCGGCGTGAGGCTGCTCAGGTAAACCGGACCGTTGCGCTGCCAATGCCACCGATGCGTACGCGCATCGAGTCTCCAGCAACGACCGGTTCAAGTGGGACGAGGGATCCGGACAGGATCACCTCTCCCGCAAGGAGCGGGATGTCAAAGCGACCGAGAGTGTTCGCCAGCCAGGCGACGCAGTTGAGGGGCGAACCGAGGGCGGCAGCGCCGGCGCCGGTCGAGATGACCTCACCGTTCTTTTCGACGACCATGCCACAGGTGGTGAGATCCACCGAGCGCGGCGAGACGGCGTCGCCGCCGATGACGAAGAGGCCACAGGATGCGTTATCCGCGACCGTGTCCTGAATTTTCACCTTCCAGTCGTGCACCCGCGAATCGACGATCTCAAAGCAGGGCATCACGCATTCCGTGGCCGCGATGACATCGGCGATGGTCACACCGGGACCGCTGAGGTCGCGCTTGAGCATGAAGGCAATCTCGCCCTCGGCACG
>JAUICO010000114.1 GCA_030427825.1 bacterium
ATTCCGTCAGAGAAGTGTGCGAGATCTTCGATCAGGGCGTCCGGCATTCGATCCGGAACCATCTCGAAGTGAAGGAAACACTCTTCGTCACGCTCGCGAAAGAAACGAAGAATGGATTGCGCGAATTTCAGGTCAAGGTTGAAGGTGCGATCAATAAACTTGAACCGGCGCAGACCTCGGTCGTAGAGCTCCTCCAAGGCTGCAAAGAATCGCCGGGTAGGGAAGGGTACAGCGGTCTTGTCGAGCGCCGACAGGCAGAATGAGCAGCGAAAGGGGCATCCGCGACTTGCCTCGATGTACACGTTGCGGCGCGCGATATCCTCATCGGTGTACGCGGAATAGGGCAGCTCCAGGTCTTCCGGCGCAACCGGCGATTGAACGCGATGTCCGGGTGATTCGGTTCTCTGCGAGATAACCGCGTCACACACCTGGACCAGCGCTCGTTCACCGGGGCCACAAACAACGTGATCCGCCAGGGCGCAGATTTCCTGGGCGTCAAGCTCGTAGCTGACTTCCGGTCCGCCGACGACCACACACACCTCCGGCGCGATTTGCTTCAGCAGGCGAACGATTGCCAGGCTCTTCTGAGCGTTCCAGATGTACACGCTGAGGCCGACCACCTTCGGCTCGTGCTCCAGGATACCGGCCACGAAATCGATGGGGAGATCGTCGAGGGTGCCCTCGATGATGCGTGCGCTCTCGCGGTACTCACCAAGGTTGGCGTACAAACACCGCAGGGCGAGGGACGCGTGAGAGTAGCGGGCGTTTAGAGTGGCAAGAACGATCAACGGTACCCTTCGTCGGCCGCTGCACGCAGGCAGGGAACCGGAACTCGCGGCCACACCCTACTGGTTCGGATCCGGCGTGTCGCAGTTGAGCAGGAAGCCGGGACGGCAGGGGTCATACACATTGGTGAGCGTCTGGTCGTCCCAGCAGTTGCAGCAACACACCTGTGCGTGCGTCCAGCTGGATCCCGTCGGACAGTCAAACTGAACGCAGGCGATGACGGCGCGGCTCCAATCCATACCGTCAACGCAGCCATCTTCGTCAAGGTCGAAGTCCGGGCATGCGGTGTCGTCGCACTCATTGCCGACGCCGTCTCCGTCGGTGTCAACCTGATAGTAGTTGTATACAGACGGGCAGTTGTCGTCGGCGTCCGGGATGCCATCGCCGTCGGAATCGCCGTTTGATGTGTCTTCGCTGACGTCGTTGCCTGAGTCCACTTGGGCGTCTGTGTTTGTGTCTGTCCCTGCATCCGGCGGATCAACCGGTTCGTCCTCCGGGACCTGCAGGCTGACTGCGTCACCGGTGTCGACCGAGACGAAATCCGTAAGGCCGAGGTCCTCGAGGAAGACAAACACGAAGGCGTCGTCGTCATCGAACTCGGACATGGTGACAGGAAAGCCATCAAAGTCCGCGCCGTGCACGTGGGTGAGCGCCGGAATCTCGATTGTCGTCTCTGTGTCCGTGAAGTCTACGGCGAAGCCCAGCAACTCAGCGAGGTCTGCCGCGCTGCGCGCGACGGCGTGATCAAGAAACTCAGTGCGGTACAGGTTGGGGTCGTCGGCGGCTCGCATCAACACGCTCTCGGCGTTATCGATGTCCTGCGGCGACGGCACATCCGGCTCGTTGTCTCCGTGAGCAGGGATGCGTACTTCGGTTGTTTCGTCGCCGACCCGCGTGCCCGCGTAGATTCGGTCCGCAACAAAGTCCGTGGACTGTACGGGTGCTCCGGTCGCGGCTCCGACGGCATTGATCGTGATGTTTACAACGTCCACAACTTCGTCGGTGGCGCCCACCACGCGCCCGACATCGCCCCAGCCGCCATGGCCCGCTGCCCCGAGATTGCTGCTAACGACCATGGTCACCGCGCCGCGTCCAAGCTCTACGGCGCCCTCGGCGACGGCGCCGCGTACCTCCTGCCCGATCGGACGCACGTCGATATGGTCCGAGCTGTCGAGCGCCTCTTCGATGGCGCGGGCTGCGATCAGGCGCTCGTTGATGTTTCGCTGCTGCGTGAATTCATTGATCGTGGTTTCACGTGCGACGCCTGCCGGCAGTCCCAACGCTTCATTGATGACACGCAATTCCTCGCCCTCGGCCTGGCGAATCCGCTGCTCGACCGGCCGTGTGCGACGATCGTACGCGTTGCTGACCGTCGCGTAGAAGGCGACGCCGCCGAAGAAGACCGTCGCAATGGCGCCGATGAGGAGTGGCTGTTCACGCACCACCAGTCCGTCGGTCCGGGTCGTGGCGCCGCGCTGTATCTGCTGCGCGATCGCGAGCTGCCACGCTGCCTGCGCGTCTGCGGTGGCGCGCATCGACAGCGCATACAAATCCGCAATACCGGCATCGAAGGCTGCGATGCCCGCTGCAGATGGCTCCGACGAGGCGAGCACGGTGGTGCCCCCATCTGAGGTCGCAAGGACGAGGTCGACCGTATCTGCGTGAATCTCAGCGGCGCTGTCGATGAAAGTGACTATCGCGGCTTCCAGGGCGGCGTTCCGCTCGCTGAACCCGCCCTCGTTCGCGTCATCGCCGGCGTTCGTACCCGTGTCGCGTGGCGCTGCGGTGTCGTCGTCTCCACCAAACAGGAAGTCGCAGCCCGACATTGAGAGGGCAAGCAGAGCAATGGTCAACCATTTCCACATGAGGTCATCATAGCGGTCACATTGCGAATTGCCAGCGCATATTTGCGGTGCCGCCCCGCAGCAACATGGGATGGATTCATCGTGCCGCACGGCGAAGAACGCGCTATTCGGTGCCTGCTGTTGACGCAGACACGGCGTGATCGCTGAGCGCGAGGTCGCCTGCGCTGTGGTCGACCACAGCGAGGCTGCCGGCTTCTGAATGACCGGCACGCGAGTGAATCGACGCGACGGCTTCGCGGGCTGCATCCTTTACCCGAGCGGCGGTCGTGAGGCCCCGTGAGGCCTCGTCGAGCGCCGGCACCGCGCGTATCGTGCCGCGAACAGAGAGCGTAGTGCACAGAGCGACGATCGCATCGTCTTCGGATTTCATCCCTGCGAGCAGATCGAGCACGAGGTCCTCGGTTTCGGGCCGCATCGGCCCGTGGCCACCGCGCAGGATGCGGGCGATTGCCACTGCGCCTGCGGGACCGGCCGTCGAAGAGATGGCCGCGAGCCGGGTCGATGGAACCGGCACTCCAAGCACCGATGCCGCGCTCAATGCAGCGTCAACTACGGCCGTATTCGGGTCACTGAGGGCGACGTGGATCACCGCGACAGCGCGTCCCTGCGTTGCCGTTCCTTCGCGCATGCTGAGCAGGGCTCGCGAGCGAAGGGCGGTGTCCGCTGCGGGGTCCGCTGCGAGCGCTGCAAGGACCTCGAAACCGTCGGCGCCGGCCGCAGACGCGGCCACCACTCGCACGCAGACATCCGGATCGGTCATGCCGTGTGCGATGGCGCCTGAGCTCGCCGCGTGGCCGCGAAAATGCGTGAGGAGCATTCGCAGGCAGGCGAGGCGGACGCCGGCGACGCCGTCCTCTCGTGCGTTGCGGGCAAGCGCCGCCGCCACGTCTGTGATTTCCATCCGGCTTGCGATTGTGCGCAGCGTGTTCGTGATAGAAGTCAGGCGTCCCGCGTCATGATTGAGTCCAATTCTCCTCCATACGAAGTTTCCGTTCGAGAGTGTCAAACCCTGCCCGATCAATCCGACAAGGTACTGTCGGGTTTCCCGGTCGAGCCGCGCGAGCACTTCCGCGTCTCGACCGCCGAGCTGTACCGAGTCATCGAACGTGGCGTCCCCGACATCAAGGTCTTTCGGGTAGATCAGTTTTGAGAAGATACCTCCGCCTGCGCGCGACAACTTGAGGTCTGTCGGCAGGTCAGTCGACACCGTAATCTGCGCGTAGGTCTTTGAGTTCTTTCCGCTCCCGGTTGTGTGCTTTTCGATGGTCGCCTGCCTGCCGTCACTTAATACCCCGGATGCGCGCGCGGAGTCGTAGAAGGCGCCGCCGTCATATGAAAGCCCCAGTGAGCTCGCGGCCTCTTTGACCGCTTCAGCCCAGCGTCGGCCCACGTAAAGCCAGCGTACGACCGCTGCCAGGCAGAAGGCTACGAAGAATATTGAGGCCGCGACCCGGCTCATGGCTACAACTCAACGAGTGGACGTGCGCCGGCCAATGGTACACGCATGGCGCCGCTGTATGCACGCGCCGTGTGGGGGGCTACCCGGGCCGAGATTGTCGTTTGGCCGCCTCCCCTGCTGCCGAGACTGGCGACAGAGCGCGCGTACCGGATGCCGTCGAAGCGGCGGCCGCGTCGGTGCTTTCGCCTAATCCGTGTTGTGGGTTTGCAGCCGGTTGCGCAGGGCGCGGGCCGCGTCCGGCATCCCGATGCCCGGGTCATGCAGGAGCTCGGACGGCAGCTCGATGACCCTCTGTGTTTGGCATGCGGCGAGCAGGTGCAGTCCCGGATGTGCACACAGGGCCCTCCCCATTCCGTCGGCGGTAACGACCAGGTCAGGCTGCATCGTGAGGACTTCCTCGGCGTTGTACTCCGGCCAGTCGCTGTAGCCTGCATCCGCCGCGGCGTCGTGCAGCCCGGCGGCTATGAGGACATCATGATAGCTTGTGCCGGTGGCTCCGCCGTACAGGCTCTGACCATACACCCCAATGTACAACGCGCGCATGTTTGTTTGGTCCCGCGGCCGCATCGCAGCGTTGAATTCGTCAACGACAGCGACAGCGCGCTCTTCGACGTCAAGGAGCCGTGCCAATTCCGTGACGTCGCCGAGCCACGCCTCCGCGCCCGCCATGGGACCCAGGTCAAACACATCGATTCCACGCTCGCGGAGGCGGGCGATGTCACGCTCGGCCGCGTGTCCGTTGGTTACGACGAGATCAGGTTGCAGGGAGATGATGCGTTCAAGGTCGGACAGCGCTTCGAACGTTGGCAGCCCGGCGACAAGGTGCGCGCGGGTTCGGTGAGAGGCGCTCGCTGACGGGACGCCGACGAGCCGGTCGCGCTCGTAGATTGTGACGAGGATGTCTGCGGCTGTCGTGCTGGCCGCGACCACACGCCGGCGCTCACCGATGTCTACCGGGTGCCCGGTTGCGTCTGTGATCGCTGACTGTGGACTGCTGTCAGCGTCGTATTGTGATGGGGCAGAGGCGCTCTGCCTCGGCGAGCCGGCGCTGCCGGTGACAGCGGACACCGCGAATACGATCGCGACCAGGGTCGCCAGCAGGCCGGCGCCGTTGAGCAGGTCTGCGCGCTTCATCGCGCGGACTCCAGCAGGTCAAAGCGGGCGGCCGCGTCCGGCGACTGCGACACCCCCCATGCGCTCCGGATCACGTCGTCGGTGAGCGCGTCGCGTGTCCTGCCGGATGACACCTGTCGACCGTGATGAAGCACGATCGCGAGGTCCGAGAAGCGCAGCGCGTCATTCAAATCGTGGAGAACGCAGACTACGGTTCTTCCGAGCCTCGTGAGCTCGCGGATCGTGTCGAAGAAGCGGAGCGCGTGCGCCAGGTCGAGGGCTGCTGTCGGCTCATCCAGGAGCAGCAGTTCCGCGCCGGTCGCGAGGGCCCGGGCGAGGAGAACCCGTCGCCGTTCGCCGCCGGACAGCTGTGTAAAAGGGCGCGTTGACAGCGAGGCAACATCTACCGCCCGCATGGCTTCATCTACGCCGCCGGCGTCGTTTTCGGTGAGGCCGCCGAGTGCACTGCGCCGGGCGAAGAGTCCTGCGGCGACCACGTCGCGAACAGGCATCGCGGTACGAAGCGCGCTTTCCTGAGGTAACCATGCGACGCGGCGGGCGCGTTCTCGGCGTGACATTGTGGCAACGTCCCGACCCAGAACCTGTGCGGAACCTTGAGCCGGAAGCAGGCCTACAATCCCGCGGAGAAGCGTGGACTTGCCTGCGCCATTCGGCCCGAGGACGGCAGCAACAGTGCCTGCCTCTACGGTCCATGACACATCGTGTACGCAGACGTGGGAGCCGCGAAGGACCCGCAGATTCCGGAGTGTCAGGGCGTCAGCCATGGCTCTCTCCCAGGAGTTGGGATCGACGCAGCAAGAGCAGGAACAGCGGTGCTCCGATCAGGCCCGTAATCACACCCAGCGGCATGTTCGCCTTGACCGAAATGAGCCGTGTGGCGACGTCACAGGTGACGACAAAGAGGCCGCCGGCGACGGCGACTGCGGGTAGGAGACGGCGGTGCATGACCCCAGCAAAGGGCCGAATGGCGTGTGGCACGATGAGCCCGACGAAGGCAACGTTGCCGGCCACGGCCACCGCTCCACCGCTGAGGACCGCGGTCCATACGATGCCCCATCGACGCGTCGTCGCGACATCGACGCCCAGGGTCGAAGCTTCGTCGTCGCCGCTCAGGAGGACGTCGAGGGAGGGAGCCCACAGCATCGCCGCTGCGAGTCCCGCGCTGAGGGCGGTGGCCACGATAGCGACGTGCCCGGGCCCGCGCCCTGATACCCCGCCGAGTGTGAAACTGAGCACAGCACGGCCCAGCTCCCACGTGTCCTGAGCGAGGGAAAGAGCGAAGGCACCGATACTCAGGAAGAGCGATGATAGAAGAAAGCCGGCGAGCAGTACATGCGTGGGGTCATTGCTGCCTCGGACGATGAGGAGCAGGGCAGACAGAGCGAAAAGGGCGCCGGCGATGGCGCCGATCGGGACCAGCATTTCAGGAGCGAGGCGGGCGGCGACACCGGCCGCGATCAGCCCCTGTCCGCCGAGCAGGGCGAGCTGTCCGCCAAGGGTAGCACCGGCGGTCGCCCCGACGATGGACGGGCCGGCGAGGGGGTTGCGAAAGAGCGCCTGCACGAGGACGCCCGCCACGGCGAGGCAGGCCCCGGCGCCAAAGCCGGCGGCCGTTCGGAGTGCGCGGAGACGTAGGAAAGTCGCGCGCAATGACTCGTCACCCAGGTCGCCGGCCCCGGTGTACAGCGAGCCCGCGACGGCCGCGCCCGAAAGCAGCAGCAGCGTTCCCCAAAGTGCGTAGGTGCGCTTCACGGAGTTATGACACGGACGGGTCGCATGTCGTGGCAATGCTCCCGGCACAGCGTTGCGTCAACGCCGCCGCGATGCGCGTGTTCCGCGATCCCGCGCGTTCCGATCCCGCCCCAGGGAAAGAATTCGCGAAACGGAGGCTTGTTGACGTCGACTGTCTCCGGTGTGCCGCACCCAGCGGCCGGGAGGTGTCGTGTCGAGACCAAGAAGAATTGTCCCCGGGTATGTCGAAGTCTGTTCACGCACACTGGAACGGCGCCTCGCGTTGGTACCGGTATCGGCCGTAAAGCAGCTAATGCTGTACGTGTATGGGTACGCGGCACAGAAATACGACGTGTCACTTCATTGCATGTGCGTAATGGGCAACCACTTCCATCTGCTCGTAAACGATCGACATGCGCGGCTTCCGAACTTTATGGCTCTGGCAAACGGGCTCGTCGCGCGCGCCCTGAATGCACGCTATCAGCGCGACGACAAGTTTTGGAGCGCTGACCCGTACGGCGCGCTCCGACCAGCGGACGCTGAGGATCTGATACGGCGCTACATCTACATCCTTACGAACCCAAGTGCGGCTGGATTGGTTCGTTTCAACCGAGAGTACCCGGGCGTATGGAGCGGGCCGAAAGTGATTGGGAAGACGATCCGTGTGCAACGGCCGACCTTCTTCTTCAGTGAAGACGGCGACATGCCGGACTTTGTTGACGTGTGCTTTGAGTTTCCCGAGGTCGTCGCGGCCGACGGGAGGGAGTTCTTTTTAGGCGAAATTGAGTCGCGAATACGCGACGCCGAGCTTCAGCACGTGAAGGAGCGCCGGGATGCCGGCCGTAGCGTCGTCGGCGTGGCGAAGCTCAGACAGATGCGTTGGTGGGAGACTCCGGATTCTGACAACCGTTGGTTCGGTTTGGCGCCCGCGATCGCGTCCCATGACGTCGAAGTTCGCGTCGCGGCAATTCGCGAACTGCGGTGTTTTCGAAGGGCGTACCGCCAGGCCTGGGAAAAGTGGCGCGACGGCGAGACCGACGTGGAGTTCCCGTGGGGCGCGTGGTGGATGCCCAGATATGCTCACGCGCGGTGCCGCGAGCCTGGATAGTGTGAGCCTACGGGGCGCGGTACATTCGGACAACCTGCGATTCACGTTTTGACGACGCAAAGCCGCGGCGGCCGTATCCGTGTGTCCGCAACTCGCGCCGGCTGTCGCAGGTGCCCGCCTTGGCGATGAAAATGTCATTCCTGCGGTGCACGGCGCGGCAACTTCCGCCGGGAACAGGTGTGAACGGGCCTCATACGTGCTCGTCACCGCGGTTCAAACAACCTTACCTTCGGGCGGGTAGTGGGGCGGGTAGTGGGGAGCGCGGGAAGTGGGGCAAGAGCTGCCACAGCCGGTCCTGCCCCCAACTGTGGAAATCGCCGCGCTGAAAAGTTGGCACGCCCCAATGTCCCAGCGAACGGAGCGATCGCTCATTCGCTTCGACCTCTGCTCGCCACGTGGGATCGCGTAGGGCTGCCACGACCTCGGCGCCGGGCAATCCACACTCGTTGGCGACGCGCAGCAGGCCGCGCCTGGAAGCGAGGTCGATTCCGCGCGCGAACGCGGCCTCTGAACAACGCCGTATCCAATCCGCTTCGACGCCATGTGCGCGGGCAAGCGGAAAGCACGCCAGGGCACGTTCCACGCCGGAGCCGACAGGGTCGAGGATGTTGCCGAAGGAAATCCCGAGCGCACGTGCCTCACGGGCCGCGTCCTGAACGAGCGCGATGCGCTTCTTCAACGGAACCTCAAGACCGCGCATGACCATCGGAAGCACCGGGCGCACTTCAAGGCGCAGTCCCTGCACCGCGGCGAGATCGATCAGCTGCGTAATCGCGAGATAGGAGTACGGGCTGCGGATCGACAGGTAGATCACAATCACCGATGTATCGCCGCCGACCTGCGGCAGGTCGCAGCGCGGGGGAAGACGGCCGGCGCCAAGGTCCTGCAGACTCGCCGCCAGGGCCTCAAGCCGCGAAGGACCGTGCCATTGCTGCCCCTCAAAGCACAGCAACGCAGAGTTGTAGCGGCCTTCGCGAAGCGCGCGTCGGGTCGCGGCTTCGACTGAATCGGAGACCCGAGCCGGCGGCGCGTCGTCCAGGGCGCCGCTCCAAAGCTCGGTGCCGACGCGCCGTGCGGCCCGCAGGTAGTCACCGCCGCCGAGGCCCTCCAACGCACGTTCGGCTGCTCTGGAGGCGTTACGTGGAGGCGCCTTCCAGGCGCACGAGAGTCCCCACAAGCTGGCGTACAGCTTCGAGTCCTTGAGGGCCCATTCGTCCTGCAGCGCGGGCTCTGCGATCCAGGGTTGTCCGGCGGACCGGACGGTGACGCAACGGACGGTACCGCGAAAATCCCTGAGCAACTCGGGCAGGAGCATCGCCAGCAGCTGAGAGTGGGGGTCGTCGACCCGGTGGTACCAGGTCAGCTCGTGCCGCCGTCCAATCAGCCGCGCGCCACTGCGCGCAATCGCAACCGCGGCCGGCGACGTGAGCCCGCGAGCCAGCACGCGCATCGCCTGTTTTCGTGCTGTGGACACAGAGTGATTCTCCCTACGAGCCTGTGCGCCGTAGTCCCGGAATACCCCCTCGCGGGATCCTCGCACCGGCAGGACACCTGCGTCTCTCCTACCGTGCCGCGGGCGCCACTTCATGTGCGGTGATATAGTGCGTTCGATCATTGAAGGGACCGGAGCGGGGAGCGACGATGTTGACCGACAAAGTAGTGCTGGTGGTAGGCGTCGGACCGGGGCTCGGCGCCGAGGTCGCGCGGCTGGCTCTCCGTGATGGAGCAAGGGTGATGATCGCCGCACGATCGGCGGGTCGCCTGGAAGCAACCGCGCATTCTCTCGATCCCACCGGACACCGCGTCGGCCTTGTCGCTGGAGATATCGGCTCAGTCGACGATTGCGAGGCATTCGCGAGCGCTGCCGAATCGCGCTTCGGCCGCCTCGACGCCCTGATCTGCGTCGCCGCCTACGACCGTGTCGCCGGCACCGTAGAAAGCAGCGATTTCTCGAAGTGGCAGAAGGCATACGAGATCAACGTCCTGGGGACGTTGTCGGTGATGCGTGCGGCGTTGCCCGCGATGCGCAGGGTCGGCGGCGGCTCGGTCGTCTTGATCGGTTCGCAGTCCATGTACCTGCCGCAGTTGCCACAGGCCGGCTATGCGGCAACGAAAGGCGCGCTTCAATCGGCGATGTACTACGCCGCGCAGGAGCTCGGTCCCGAGAAGATTCGAGTCAACATGGTGGTCCCCAGCTGGATGTGGGGCCCGCCGGTGCAGGCCCATGTGCGCATGCGCGCAGCTGCAGAGAAGCGCAGCGAGGATGAAGTGGTCGCCGAGCTCGCCGCAGGGATTCCTCAACGCGCAATCGTCGCGGACGAAGATGTCGCCGAAGCAGTGCTCTTCTTCGCATCAGAGCGAGCACGGTGCATTACCGGCCAGACGCTGATGGTGAATGGCGGCGAGCTGATGCGGTAAACCCAACGGCTGAGTGGGTGCCCACTCCGGTGTCCGAGGCGACGGTCCTTCGACTCACGAGAGTGCCGTCGTCGGTTGATTTCGAATCGGTGCGGTACTAGCGCGGAGTCGCAGAGGCGATGGAGCCTCACATCAACAATCAACGAGCTTGTCTATGAAGGCACCGATTCACCTGATTGCAGCCGCGGTCTTGTCGGTAGCGTCGTTTACAGCATGTAGTGAGGAGGATGATTCCTCGTCAGATCAGCGCGTAGAAGTCTCGTTCAGCGCGGTGGTGGGGGATTCCGCCCTGACATGCGGAGAGCTTGGAACTCTCGGTGTGAACAGCGCCAGCGCGTCGCTGCGCGACTTTCGCATGTACGTTCATGATGTGTCGCTCCTGGGTGTTGACGGAGAAAAATACCCGCTGACTTTCGAGGACACGGGCGTGTGGCAGTCTGCTGAAGTTGCGCTTCTGGATTTCGAAGATGCAACAGGAACCTGCGACAATGGAAACGGACTGACAAACACCGTGATCGTTGGCGCCGTTGCCGGCGGCGTTCAGTTCGACGGCATTCAGTTTACGGTGGGCGTCCCTGAGGAACTCAACCACACAAACTCCGCGACCGCAGAGGCGCCCCTCAACGTAACAGGAATGGACTGGAACTGGACAGCGGGAAGGAAGTTCCTGCGCCTCGATCTGATCGTGGACGGCAGTGAGGTCGACTATCGGATTCACCTGGGAAGCACGATGTGTGACGGTGACCCGGGCGCGACGGTCACGTGCGCACGAGCAAACCGGGCCACGGTCGAGCTGACCGGTTTCGACCCGACCAGTACTCCGGTTGTTGTCGACATCGAGTCGCTGGTCAGCGGCATCGCCATCGAAGCAAACACTACGGACACGCCTCCCGGCTGCATGTCCGGGCCTACTGATCCAGATTGCCCCGCCGCGTTTGACGCGCTCGGCATCGACTTCACGACCGGCGCGTCTGTTGGGACGCAAAGTCTATTCTTCACGGAATGACGCCGCCGCGGATCACGTCACCCGGATCTCGCCTGCTGCTTGCGTTGATCGCACTGCCGATTGTCGGAGGCTGGTCCAGCGGGTGCGATGATGACGACGTGGTCGCGAGCTACAGCTGGGATCTGCCGAGCCATTTTCCGGAACCCGCCGTCCCAGACGACAACCCGATGAGCGAAGAGAAGGTCGAGCTGGGCCGGCACCTCTTCTACGATACACTGCTGTCCGCGAATGAGACGTTCTCGTGCGCTTCGTGCCACCTGCAGAGTCTGGCATTCACGGATGGGCTCGCACGATCTGCGGGTGAGACCGGTGACATTCATCCGCGCTCTTCGATGTCACTCGCAAACGTGGCGTACACCGCGACGCTGACATGGGCGAACCCGCTGATTGTGGAGCTTGAGGCGCAGGCCCAGGGGCCGCTCTTCGGTGAAGACCCGGTAGAGCTGGGCGTAACGTCGTTCGAAGACATGCTGCTGCCGCGTTTCGCAGACTCGCCCATCTACCCTGACCTGTTCGCGGCGGCGTTCCCATCGGAATCAGAACCGATCAATCTGCCAAATATGTTGCGCGCCATCGCGTCCTTTCAACGCACGCTGATCTCCGGGAACGCGCCCTACGACCGTTACGTCAACGGCGACGCGACAGCGCTGACCGAAGAAGAGGTCCGCGGCATGAATCTATTCTTCTCGGAGCGCCTGGAGTGTTTTCACTGCCACGGCGGATTCAACTTCTCGAACAGCGTGAACCACGCAAATGTGATCGCCGCTGAGGTGACGTTTCACAACACCGGACTCTACAATCTCGACGGCAACGGTGCCTATCCACCAAACAACACCGGCGTATTCTCCGTTACGGGAAACCCCGCAGACATGGGCCGGTTTCGTGCACCGACTCTGCGCAATATCGAAGTTACGGCGCCCTACATGCATGACGGCAGCATCGCGACGCTACGGGAGGTCATTCATCACTACGCAGAGGGCGGACGTACGATCAGCGAGGGCCCCAACGCAGGCGTGGGAAGCGAGAGCCCCCTGAAAGATTCGCTGGTTCCCGGCTTCATCATAGAAGAGTCTGAGATCGATGACCTGATCGCCTTTCTGCGTAGTCTCACGGATACAGAGTTTCTTACGGATCCACGCTTTGCGAGCCCATTTGAATAATCCATACAAATTCACGCTGTTCGTTCTTGTCCTTGTACTTGTGTTGGTAGTCCCGGTCGCATGTGGCGAAGTGGTATCGAAGGCGGTCGTGGTCGCGTCGATTGAAGAATCCGTGGCTCCGCCGAATGACGAATTCAACGGCGAAGGACTGCGGGTCGTTGTAAACGAGGTGAAGGTCGTCACCGAGTGGATGGAAATCTTCGCGTGTGACTCTGCCACAGCGATTCGTTTGGAATCTCTGTTTGGCGGGGTGGCCTATGCGCACGGCTACACCGACGACACGCACCTCGGCGAGCCGATGGTACAGCGGGTTGACGGTGCCGCCACTATGGCCAGGGAATATGGACGGTTTGCAGCGCTGGAGAACGTGCGCTGGTGTTCGGTAACGGTGGGTGTCGGGCCGGCGGATTTCGACGCGCGCGACGTTGACCTCAACCAGGACATGGTCGGCTACAGCTTGAGCCTTGTCGGCGCATGGACCGAGGCTGACGCGGACGATTGGCAGGCGCTGTCTGTGCGCGTGACACGTCGGATTGAGTCCTCCATTGAATTCGACGAGCCCGTTCGCTTCGCCGATCTGGACAGGCTCGTCGTACGGCGCGACTGGTCCGGAATTCTCGATGGCATCGACCTGCGGACTGCAGCCGGCTCGGAGCTGGACGCCGCTGTGCTGCGAAACATGCGCTCGGGGCTCAGCATAGAGGTACGGCCGCACACCGATTAAGAAGGAGGGATGCGGTAGCCTCTTTTGCGCAAGCTGGTACAGCGCCGGCGTGGCGGCACAGCATACGCCGTTGGTGCGCGCGCTTGAGTGGCACTTAGC
>JAUICO010000115.1 GCA_030427825.1 bacterium
CGGCATCACCGACCCGCAGGAGACGGGCACAACAACGACGAACGAGTGCAACAACGACACCGACGGCGACGGCATCTGGGACAACTTCGAAGCCGACATCGAGGGGGACAACGGCGCCGGCCCCTGGGGCTTCGTCGACACCGACAGTGACCTGGACCCGGACGGCGACGACCTCGACGCGGATGATGACGGCGTCATCGACTCCCGTGAGTCCGGCTGCGGCTGCGACACGGCGGAGTGCTGCGGCCCGACCGGCGAGCCGCGCGACACCGACGACGACGACGACGGCCTGCTGACCTCGCAGGAGTTCGGCGACACCGACCGTCTGGAGACGGCGCTGCCCGCGGGACCGCTGAACGCCGGGCCGAGCTGTGGCGCCGGGGACACGGCGACCTGGGAGGACGTGGACTGTGACGGCATCCCGAACTGGGAGGACACGGACGCAGACGGCGACGGCCTCGAAGACGCAGCGGACGTACCCTGCGACGGGGTACCGGCGCCGATGGTGCCGGCCTACCTCGACCCGACCTCGACCTGCGCGCCGCGGGAACAGGACTGCGACGACGACGGCCTGGGCGACCTGACCGAGATCTTCGTGGTCTTCGGCGAGGCGGCCTGCTTCCTCGGTGACGCGACGCTCAGCGATCTCTTCCGTGCCGGCGAGCTCTGCGCCGACCGCTGTGCGGGCGACCTGGCCGGCAGCTGCTTCTGCGACCCGGACTTCGACAACGACGGCATCGGCGACTTCATCGAGGCCGGCGGCGAAGAACTCTACACGACGCTCACCCCGCCGGACACCGACCGCGACGGCACCGTCGATGCGGCGGACCTCGACAGTGATGACGACGGACTCGACGACAACACCGAGTCCGGCTGCGGCTGCGGCGGCGACAACTGCTGCGCGACCGACGACGTCGACGACCTGCTCGACACGGACGACGACGGCACCCCGGACTTCCGGGACACCGACGACGACAACGACACGGTGCCCACCGCGGACGAGGTGGCCGACACGAACGCGCTGACCGATCAGTACGGCAGCGACCTGCCGGACGGGATCTACGGCAGCTGCAACGACGCGACCGACACGGACTGCAACGGCGTGTTGAACTGGCATGACCGCAACTCGGACGGCGACGACTGGCCCGAGTCCGTCGAAGCCGGCGCGGCGCCGACGACCTGCGAAGCGCCGGGCACGAATGGGGTCTACTGCATCCCCTGCTACCTCGACCCGACCTGCGACGGCGTCGACTGCACCGGCGACATCGACGGCGACGGTCTGGCGAACTGCGAAGAGGGCACCGGCACCTACCAGGGCAATGACCGCACCGGTACCGACCCGCTGAATCCGGATACGGACGGCGACGGCATCGATGACGGCATCGAGGTCAACCAGACGGACGAAGACGGGGTCCACGACTGGACGAACCCGAGCGACGCAGACGGCGACGACACGATCACAGCCCTGGACGACGACTCGGATGCGGACGGCGTGCCGGACGTGGACGAAGCCGGCGACCTGAGCGACGACACGCCGGACAACACCGACGGCGACGCGCTGCCGGACTACGTGGACCCGGACGATGACAACGACGGCATCCCGACCCTGGTCGAGTCCACGGACGGCGATCAGTTCGGCGACGATGTCGACGGCGACGGCGTGCCGAACTGGCAGGACCTGGACAGCGACGGCGACGGCCTCTCCGACGAGATCGAAGCCGGCGACGACCCGAACAACCCCGATGACCTCGATGCGGACGGCATCCCGGACTACCTGGACGTGGACGACACGGACGGCTGTCAGGGCGACTTCGACGGCGACGGGCTCGGCAACTGCTACGAGGTCGGCATCGGCTCGAACCCGAATGACCCGGACAGCGACGGCGACGGCCTCGGTGACGCCGACGAGATCGGACCGCTCGCCAACCCGACGGACACGGACAGCGACACGGTCTTCGACATCATCGACCCGGACGACGACGACGACACGATCCCGACCCGCACCGAGGTCGACGACGCGATGGTCTTCGGCGACGACGTCGATGGCGACGGCACGCCGAACTGGCACGACCTCGACTCGGATGACGACGGCCTCACCGACGAGGTCGAAGGACCCGACGCAGACGGTGATGGCGACGGCATCCCGGACTACCTGGATGACACCGACGACAGCGTCGACGGCTGCGCCGCCGACAGTGACGGCGACAACCTGACGAACTGCGACGAGCTCGCGCTCGGCACCAACCCGCTGGATCCGGACACCGACGGCGACGGCCTCAACGATGACGTCGAAGTCTTCGTCGACGGCGGCAGCATCGCCGATCCCACGGACACCGACGACGACGGCACCATCGACGCTCTGGACACCGACGACGACGACGACGGCATCCCCACCGAGGTCGAGGTCGACGACTCCGAGGCCATCGGCGATGACGACGTCGACGGCGACGGGGATGAGAACTGGCGCGATACCAACGCGGACGCAGACCCCGCGGACGACCTCGCCGATGGCACGGACGACATCGATGGCGATGGCGCTCCCTGCTACCTCGACGCGGACGAGATCTGTGGCGACGACCCGGACCGGGACGGCATCCCGACGGATGTCGAAGAAGACAACGGTACCAACCCGTACGACCCGGACACCGACGGCGATGGCGTCTGTGACGGCCCCGGCGACGAAGGCGCGGTCCTCGACTGCAACACCGACTGGCCGGAGTACGAGGGCGACACGCCGCGTAACACCGACGGCGGCGGCGCCCCCGACCCGCTCGATGAGGACGATGACGACGACACCCTCGAAACGGAGGATGAGGTCGAAGACGCGCTCGTCTTCGGCGACGACGTCGACGGCGACGGCAAGCCGAACTGGCGCGACACCGACAGCGACAGTGACGGCGCTCCGGATGCATCGGAAGGCCGCGGCGATGACGACGGCGACGGGATCCCGAACTACCTGGACCCGGACGACAGCGACGGCTGCGACGGCGACGCGGACGGCGATACCCTGAACAACTGCCTCGAGATGGAGCTGGGCACGAACCCGCTCAATCCGGACAGCGACGGCGACAGCCTCGATGACGCCTTCGAGACCTTCGGCGGCACGGACGCCTTCGACGCGGACGGCGACGGCACCATCGACGCCAACGACCCGGACGATGACAACGACGGCATCCCGACTGTCGATGAGGTCGCGGACGGCGACGCCATCTGCACCGACGGCGCGCTGCCGGCGGACGCAGGCATCACCTGGGACGGCGCGGCAGAGTGCACGGACGTCGACGGCGACAGCCTGCCGAACTGGCGCGATACGGACGCGGACGGCGATGCGCCGGACGGCGCCGTGGGCCAGGTCGACAGCATCGACGGCATCGGCGACGAGAACGGAAACGGCGTCCCCTGCTACCTTGACCCCACCGAAGTCTGTGTCACCAATGACTCCGACGGCGACGGGATCCCGGACGCCATCGAGACGACCATCGGCACGGACCCCTTCAATCCGGACACGGACGGAGACGGCCTCTGCGATGGCGACGCCTACGGCGGCAACGTGACGAACACCTCCGGCGAGACCGTCTGCTACGGCGGCGACCTCGGTGAGAACGCAGATGGCGGACAGGACAGCGACGACGACGACACCATCGACGCCCTGGACCCGGACGACGACAACGACGGCATCTCCACCGGCGAAGAGGTGGCTGCCACCGAAGCGCTGGCGGGTGGACCCCTGGGCGGGCCCTCGGATGACGTCGATGACGACGGCAACCTGAACTGGCTCGACCCGGACGCCGACGGCGACAGCGCCGACGACCTCGATGTCGACGACAGCGGCGTGGGTGCAGGCCTCGAAGACTGCGACGACGACGGCGTGCCGAACTTCCTCGACGCAGATGCGTGCGAAGCCTGCGCCGACGGTGACGCGGATGACGACGGCGTCTGTAATATGGACGACAACTGCATCGACATCGCTAACGCCGACCAGGCGGATTGCGACGGCGACGGCGCAGGCGACGTGTGCGACCCCGAAGGCGACGAGCCCGGGGCCGGACAGTGCGCCGCAGGCTTCATCGTCGCAGGCGGCTCCTTCCTCGGCTGCGCCACGGCGACGGCGAGCAACGGCGTGCCCGTCGGGCTCGGCATCGTGCTGGCACTCGGACTCGTGGTGATTCGGCGCCGCAGGTAGTCACGAGACAGCGCAGGGCTACAGCCTTTGACGCACTCCTGATAACGCCTCGCGCAGTTGCTACCCGGCAGGGTATGCGACGCGCGAGGTTTCGTGTTTTGGTCACGGAAATCGGCTTACGGCCGAAGGTGAATGCAATCTATGCAAACAACGGTCTGCAAACCCACAACGAGTCAACCGGTGGCGAGCCGCCGCCCCGGCGTTCAAACAGCCGTCCGCCGCGCCACCGCCCGGAGGGGACGAATGGCTGCTGCGGTCCTCGGGTTGCTGATCGCGATCCTTTTCACCGTCCTGGCAACGGCGTGTTCCGGGCGCGGATCAGGGGGCGGCGACTCATCCGCCCCGCCTGACGGAGCACGACTCTTCGCTCGAAACTGCGCCGCCTGCCATGGAGCCGGCGGCGCCGGCGATGGGCCGCGAGCGGACCGCCGCCTCGGCAGCGCTGATCTCACCGACCCCGCGTTGCACGAGCGCCTGAGCGACGCGGATATCAACCGTGTGATTCGACGCGGCAAGCGCCGCATGAATCCGGTCGGAGGACTCAATCAGGGCGAACGTTCGGCGCTGATTGAATTCGTCCGCAGCCTGCGGCAGTAGCCCGCTGCCGCGTGGAGGTTCGAGTGGAGCAGGGCACGACAGTTGAGGAAATCTACGCCGAGCGTGAGCTGTCGGCGTCGCGCTTCCCTATCGACGAGCTTGTCGCAGCTCTGGAAAGCTCCAACCTCGTAACCGTGACTGCGAGCCACGCCACCTGGGTTCCGGTCCTCGCGGATCGGATCGCGGTCACTTCACAGCGGCCGCTGGTGGTACTTGTCCCGGCGGCCAGGCGCGCACGCGTTACGCGAGAGGCGATCGCGGCTCTGAGGACAGACGCCGACGGCGTGTTGTTGCTCCCGCCCCTGGATGTTTCGCCGTATAACGACGTCTCTCCGGACCGCACCCTCGCGATGCACCGAATGGAGACCCTGGCGGCGGTCCCTGCGATGCAGCCCGGTGACGTCGTCGTCTCGTGTGCGAGCGCGTGGATCACTCGTGGCATGCCTGCGGAGTCGATCGCTACCTTGAGTTACGCTTTCGAGGTGGACACCGATATCGATGTCGCCGCTCTGCGCGACGCGCTTCTCGACGGTGGCTATGCCGCCGAAGGGCTCGTCGAAGACCCGGGCACTTTCAGCATACGCGGTGATGTGATCGACATCTATTCGCCGGCCTACGAGCGCCCGGTTCGCATCGAACTCTACGGCGATATGGTGGAGTCGATTCGATACTTCGATCGCGAGAGCCAGCGTTCAGCCGAAGACATGCTGAGTTTCTCCTTCGGCCCGGTGTGCGAGGAGCTCTTCACGAAGTCGAGCATACGCACCGCCCGAACTCGGATTCGTGAACTCGGCGACCAGCTGCGCATCCCCTCGACGCGGGTTGGGGCTGTGCTCCGCGACATTCAGAACGGCGTGCGCTTCTTCGGTATCGAAGCGCTGCGTCCCGCGTTCTACGAGCGACTCGAGACAGTTCACGAACGACTGCCGAAGAACGCCTGTGTCCTTGTCGTTGACCCGGACGCGATTGAGCACGAGGTCGAGCGTCTGATGGACGTGCGCCTTGCGGAATATGAGCGCGCACGGGGTGAAGAGGCGCTGGTGTTCTCGCCGGATGAGTTCTTCCTTACGCCGGACGAGTTGCAGGACAGCTACGGCGATTCCCGGATCGAACTGCGTCGTGTCGCTGCGGTTGATAACGACCCGATCTTCGACTTTCCATCCCTGGATAACAGCGACATTGTCCGTATTCGAAAGGGCAGCGCCGATGCGGCCGCCGGGCTTGATGCGGTCCTCACGCGTATTGAAGGGTGGGGCGACTGGTACGGCAGGGTGGCACTGACCAGCGCAAGCCGCAGCGCCGCCAGTCGATTGATCACCCGTGTGCGCAGCCACGGTTTCGAGGCGCGCCTGCACGAAGGTCCTGTGGACCTGTCGCCGGCAACCCCACCCTTTTCGGGCATTGATGTACATGTGACGCCGCTCGATGCGGGCTTTCGGTGCCCGGCGTTGGGCCTGGCGGTCCTCACCGAACGAGAGGTGGTCGGTCGAGCGCGCGCAGTTCGCTCGTCGAAGGTCGCCGAGGACGCGATCGCCGTCGGCTCCTTTAAGGACCTCGACGTTGGCGATCTGGTCGTTCACATCGACTTCGGGATCGGCCGCTATGTCGGCCTGCAGATGCTCGACGCAGGCGCCGTGAAGGCAGAGTTCCTGGTCATAGAGTATGCGGGCAACGATAAGCTGTACCTGCCTGTCTATCGACTCAGCCGGGTCCAGAAGTACGTCGGCTCGAACTCCTGGACGCGCATCGACAAGCTGGGAAGCACTCGCTGGGAGCAGACGAAGAAGCGAATCAAGAAGACGCTTCAGGGCGTCGCAGAGGAGCTGCTGAAGCTATACGCCCAGCGCGCGGCGCGCGTGGGACATGCGTTCGCCGCACCCGGGGATGACTTCCGCGAGTTTGAGGACGCGTTTCCTTTTGAGGAGACGCCGCACCAGCAGCGTGCGATCGACGAGGTTCTGGCGGACATGACCTCGCCGAAGCCGATGGACCGGTTGATCTGCGGGGATGTCGGCTTCGGTAAGACTGAAGTCGCGATTCGTGCGGCCTACAAGGCGGCTCTCGACGGTCGTCAGACCGCGGTGCTTGTACCGACGACCGTCCTGGCGGATCAGCACCTGACCTCATTCCGAAAGCGTCTCGCGGACACCGCGGTGAAAGTGGATGTCGTCTCCCGTTTTCGGTCCACCGCCGAGATCAACAGCGTGCTGCAGGACGCCGCCGAAGGAAAGGTGGACATCATTATCGGGACCCATCGCCTCCTGAGCAAAGACATTGTGTTCAAGGACCTGGGCCTGCTCGTTATCGACGAAGAGCAGCGCTTTGGGGTGAAGCACAAGGAGCGAATCAAGCAGCTACGTGCCTCGGTGGACGTCCTGACAATGACTGCGACGCCGATCCCACGAACCCTTGAGATGTCACTTCTGGGCATCCGCGACTTGAGCGTAATACTGACGCCTCCTGAAGGCCGCCTGTCGGTAAGAACGCACATCGCGGCGATGAAGGACAACGTGATTCGCGAAGGAATCGAACACGAGCTGGCACGCAACGGTCAGGTGTTCTTCGTGCACAACCGCGTCGACAGCATCTACAATTTCGCCGAAGAGCTGCGCCGCATCGTCCCGAAGGCTCGTGTCCGCGTCGGTCACGCACAGATGGCGGACGGCGAACTCGAAGACGTGATGCACGCGTTCATCAACCGAGAGTTTGATGTGCTCGTGTCGACGACGATTATCGAATCCGGCATCGACATCTCGACGGCGAACACCATTTTCATCAGCCGTGCGGACAGCTTCGGCCTGTCCCAGCTCTATCAGCTGCGAGGTCGCGTGGGGCGCGGCAACCAGCGCGGCTACTGCTATCTCCTCGCGAACAATCCACGCAGTCTCTCGAACGATGCCCGTCGCCGCCTCGAGGTGTTGCAGCGGCACACGGAGCTGGGCAGCGGCCTGCAGATCGCGCACCACGATCTGGATATGCGCGGAGCAGGCAACCTCCTGGGGCGCGACCAGAGCGGCCACGTTGAGTCGATCGGATTCGAGCTCTTTACCGAGCTCCTTGAAGAGACGATCCGCGAGCTGCGCGGTGAGACGGCGAGCGTCGACTTTGAACCCGATGTGCGCGTTCCGGTGGCTGCGTTCATCCCGGATGCGTACGTCGAAGACCTGAAACAGCGGCTCCTCTTCTACAAGCGGTACAGCCTGGCTGACAGCGAGAGCGCGGTACACCAGGTGCACGCTGAGATTCAGGACCGCTATGGCCGCGCCCCCGCTGAGGTCGACGCGCTCAAAGAAGTCGTCATCATCAAGCTGGCGATGAAGGAGATCCGGGCGTCGCGCCTGGACATCAGCTCTAAGCAGGCAGTGATTGAGCTTCGCGAGGACACCAACCTGAAACCCGCGAAGGTGATGGAGCTCATCGAGGCCTACCGCGGCGTGTATCGTTTCACACCGGACATGAAGGTGATTCGTACGCTTGAGGAGGCCGAGGCCAAAGATCCCCTCGGAGCCGCTGTGCGAGTCCTGCTTGAGCTTGAGGAGTGCACGTGACTTGGTTGGCAGCCGATTCTGCGATCTGTTAGTGTACCGGAATACAATTCGAATCGCACCGATTCCTGGGGGATACCGTGAGAGACCGTCGTACTGCGACCGCGTTCGTTGCTTTCATTGCGTGTGCGCTTTTTACGTTGGTGGGCTGCAAGGAAGATCCACCTGCAGATGGGGGCGGCTGCGACTCGAACACAGACTGCGCGATTGGCGAAGTCTGCAACGACGGTGCCTGTGAGCTCGCAGACGCCGGAGGTGGTGACGCTGACACGGGCGACATCGAGGATACGGTCGACGATACAGGCGACGAGTCGGATGTAGTCCCGGACACGGATACATCAGACGCAGATGACGTCGACATCGAGCCGACCTGTCAGGCCGGAGAATACCAGTGCGACTGCCTCCTGGACGTCGACTGCGACTCCAACATCTGTATCTCCACGGGGATCGGAGACCTGTGCTCGCGGCTGTGCGCGTCGGACGCTGACTGCAGCTCGGACGGAACGTGGGAGTGTCGTGTTGTGGGAACCAGTCAGACCGACGTGCAGGAGATCTGCGTCCCGGTTGTGAGCAACCTGTGTACTTCGTGCACGGTAAACCTGGACTGCGACACCGATGGGTATTGCATTGAGCAGATTGACGGCGACTACTGCGCTACGGATTGCAGCGAAAGTGACTGCCCCGAGGGTTTCGCCTGCAATTCGGTGACCACGATCATCGGCGGACAGCCCACCGAAGTGGAAGCCTGCGAGCCTCTTTCCGGCTTCTGCGGCGATTGTGTCGACGTAGACCGTGACGGTTATGGCATCGGCTCCGGCTGTCTCGGTGAGGACTGCGATGACACGATCGGCAGCGTGTACTTCGGTGCGCCCGAAGCGTGCGATGATCTCGACAATGACTGCGACAACGAGCGCGACGAAGACTTCGATCTTGCGACGGATCCGAACCACTGTGGGGCATGCGGCGACATCTGCACCGCTCCCGGTGCCACAACCGAATGCATCGGCGGCGTCTGCACGATCACCCGGTGTCCCGAGGGATTCAGCGACTGCGATAATGACCTTTCCAACGGGTGCGAAGTGGAGACAGCGGCTTCGGTGAACAACTGCGGAGTCTGCGGCACTGTTTGTGCGTATGACAACGGCACACCAGTGTGCGCCGCCGGCGAGTGCGCACTCGCCGGTTGCCTCGAAGGCTTCGACGACTGCGACAACGACCTGTCGAATGGGTGCGAAGTGCAGATTGACGCCGACCCGGCAAACTGCGGGCTCTGCGGCACGGAGTGTTCGGACAACAACGCTGTCGTAGACTGCGTGTCTGGAGAGTGCGTTCTCTCTGAATGCCTCGAAGGATTCGCGAACTGCGACACGCTCGTGGAGAACGGCTGCGAGATCGATATCGATATCAACCTGCAGAACTGCGGTGCATGCGGCGCGGTATGCGACGCCGACAACGGTGTCGTTGCGTGCCTTGAGGGCCTCTGTGGGATCGCGGATTGCGCCAACGGCTACGCCGATTGCGATCAGTCCATCGATACCGGCTGCGAGATCAATGTTGATAGCTCGCTGACCAACTGCGGCGGCTGCGGCATCGTGTGCGCGTACGACAACGGTACGCCGATCTGCGACGGCGGCGAATGCGACCTCGCGGGCTGCACGGGTACTTACGCCAACTGCGATCTGGACATTGAGTCGGGTTGCGAGACGGACACAGCCATCGATCCGCTCAACTGCAACGGGTGTGGAAACGTATGCAACACGACGAACGCCGACACAGTGTGTGAGCTTGGTGCATGCACCATCCTCGCCTGCGACACGGGCTTCTATGACTGTGACCTCAACGCGGGCACCGGCTGCGAAGTTGACGGCAACCAGGACCTGAACAACTGCGGTGGCTGCGGAATCGAGTGTGTAGTCAACAACGGTGACGCGGTTTGTGCCGGCGGTACATGCGCGGTCGCTGCCTGCGATGACGGCTACGAAGACTGTGACGGTGACCCGACGAACGGCTGCGAAGCCTTCCTTGCCAGCGATGCAAACAACTGCGGCGGCTGCGGTGCAGCGTGCGACTATCAGAACGGCACCGGCATCTGCGTCGCCGAGGTATGTCGACTCGACGCCTGCGACAGCAACTTTGAAGACTGCAACGGAGACGGCGGTGCAGTCCCGGCAGCCAGCGACGGCTGCGAGTCCGATCTTTCGGACCTTACGACCTGCGGCTCCTGCGACATTCGTTGCGGCGACGCGGCGACCGCGCCCCTCGCGAGCTGTGACCCGGACGGCGGAGGCGGATACACCTGTAATCTCAACTGCATCAGTGGCTTCCGCGATGATTGTGATGGTGACCCGAACACCGGCTGTGAAACGGATGTGCTCAACACCGCGGACAACTGCGGTACCTGCGGCAACGACTGCGCCCTCGATAATGTGATCGACACGTGCATCGGTGGTCGCTGCGGGTATGCCGGCTGCGAGACCGGGTTCGGAGATTGCGACAGCGATGTCATTCTCTTCCCGGCGCAGTTCCCCAGCGCGCCGGCTTCGAACGGTTGCGAAGTCCCCACGACGAATGATGTCGACAACTGCGGCGGCTGCGGAAACATCAACGCGACCTTTGACTGCGATAGCGGCGGCGGCGACTGGCGCTGCGAAGGCATCACCTGCCTCGCGGATTCCTGCCCAGACCCGAGCGCCGACTGCGACTCGGATCAGTCTACCTGCGAGGCGGACCTCAACTCACCCGCGACCTGCGGAAATTGCGCGACGGACTGCTTCGTCCCGCCGCTCGCGGCAGACCCCGGTGGTCACATCGTGGACGCGATATGCAACGTCAGCCGTTTGTGTGAAGCGACCTCCTGTCAGGCACCCTATGCAGACTGTGACGAGCAGTGGACCAACGGATGTGAGATCGACACCAGCTCGAACCCGCTTCATTGTGGCGGCTGTACGACCTCATTCGAGAACAATCTCTGTGAGTTCGCGAACGCGGAGCCATTGTGTGTGAACTCCACGTGCGAGATGGGCCCCTGCCTGGGCGCCTTCGAGGACGCCAACAACAACCCCGCAGATGGCTGTGAGTGCACATTCATCAGCGACGTCGATGAGCCTGAAGTGGAGCCGCCCTTCATCGACCAGAACTGTGACGGTATCGATGGTGACTTCACCGGCTCCATATTCGTGGCCACCTGGGGCTCAGACAGCGATTCCTGTGGCACACCCACTGCACCGTGTTTGTCTATCTCGAAGGGTATTCAGCAGTCGAGCGGCCAGGCGGTGCTCGTCAGCGAAGGCGTCTACTCGGGTCAGGTTGTGCTGGCGAACGGAGTGTCTGTGTTTGGCGGCTACTCGTCGACGAGCACCGGTGACTGGTCACGTAACCCCTCGGCGGTAGTAACCGTCCGCAACTCGACCATATCGAACAGCCGAATCATCGCCATGCAGGGAAGCGGCATCACCGCTGCGACCGTGGTCGCCGGCATCGACGTGCAGGCACAGCGCATCAGCTCTCAGCGCGGCGTCACCGTGTACGGCGTGCACTGCAGTGGCTGCACGGGCATGACATTCGTCAACGGCAGCATTCAGGCGGACTCCGGATCTGACGGCACGAATGGAACCGGTGGTATCACCGGTCTTGACGGTTCAGATGGCCGCGATGGCGCAAGCGGTTCCTGCGATGGCAGTGGGACGCGTACCGGTGGCAGCGGCGGATCATCGCCGTGCAGTCGTCCCGGTGGCCGAGGAGGCAACGGTGGAAGCGAAGGCAGCCACAGCGGCGGCCGCGGTGTCAACGGAACCTCGTCAGGTAACGGCGGTGGAAACGGCGGCAATGGCGGCGGCTCCTCGGGATGTGATGGAAAGAATGGGTCGGTAGGGGGCAATGGAGCTACCGGCGGAGCTGGCTCCGCCGGTAGCGGTGGCACAACCAGATCAGTGTCAGGCGGATATTTCTCTGCGGCTAGCGGCAGCGACGGCGGCAACGGTGACCATGGTCACGGCGGCGGCGGCGGCGGCGGCGGCGGCGGCCAGGGCGAGACCGGTTTCGTGGACGTGTGCAACGATGGCGCGGGCAACGGCGGCGGCGGCGGCGGCGGCGGCGGTTGCCGCGGCAGCGTCGGGACGGGCGGCGGCGGCGCCGGGGGCAGTTTCGGTCTCTTCCTTGTCAACTCCACTGGCTTCACCCTTCGGAACTCGGTCGTTGAATCCGGCGACGGCGGTGATGGCGGCACGGGCGGTGCTGGCGGAGCCGGTGGTCGTGGCGGTGTTGGGGGGGAGGGCGAAGACGTCTGCGACACAGAAGTAGGCGAGGGCGGCAACGGCGGCCGAGGCGGAAATGGTGGTCGTGGTGGTCACGGCGGTGGCGGCCGCGGAGGCGACACAGCTGCGATCGCGCGAGTCAATACCAACCTCTCCGGCGCTTCCACAGGAAACACCCTTGCGAAAGGTAATGCCGGAAGCGGCGGGTCTTCGTCGGGGAACAATGGCAGCTCAGGATCAGCTGCCGCGCAATTGACCTACTAGTTCGTTGGTCTGACGGTTGGAGATTCGAGGTCTTGCCTGTCGGAGCGATTGGCGACAGCTGTCTGCGGTGACAGATCTGAGTAGTTGCTGATGATGAGACCCGCCTTAATAAAGGTTGCCGGAATTCTCGCTCTCCTTGTTGGTATGTGCGTGGCGTTGGCTTGCGGGCAGGATCGTCCACGGCTCGTCACGCAGGAAGCTGAAGAGCAACGGCATACCGGCACTGATCGGGAGGAGAGCTCGCTCGCAACCGCTGTTGAAAGCGGTCTCCGACAATTGAACAGGCGTCGCACGGACTCTGTTCAGGCCTCCCTGCTTCTGTCGCTGGTGAGTCGGCGCTTTAGTCTCCAACGCGATACAATGCTGGATGTGGAGCTATCTGCGCAGATTGGAGAGGAACTTCTGCCGTCATGTTTCGCGCGACTCTTGGACGCGCGACCGCTGGACCGGGCGGTGCTCGCCGAGGTGTTCGCGCCGTGGCGGCAGCGGATGCGCCGGGCGATCGCAGAGGCGTTGCGGCAGGCCGCGGTGCTTCCGCAGGCGATCTCCGAGGTGGTCCTGGTGGG
>JAUICO010000116.1 GCA_030427825.1 bacterium
GGGTCGGCGCGGCGCATGGTCGAATGAGGCAGGGATGTCAACGGATGGCCGCGCTCAAGTGCCGCAAAACGACCCCATACCTTTGAATTGAAGCTTGACCTCGTTGCCGATCTTCGGTCAGAAGCGCGAGGCAACGGTCGCCGTGATGGCACTTCGCTGTTGCTGTCCTGGTGCGGACACACGCGCTGCCGAGCGCAATGAAAGGGTGACGAAAGCAGGGATCTCAGGCCCCGTTTCAGGGTGGGTCCTGCCTTGACACAACCTCAGGTCGGTGATTATTGAACCGCCGTTCACCCGGTTTCCGGGTCGCAGGGATGCAATGAACTCGCTTCAGTCAAACAATTCACGAATGTCGGTCACGACGGTGGGAGCACAGCTCCGAGCTGCGCGTGAAGCGCTGGGTCTGTCCCATCGCGACATGGCCGAGATTACGAAGATTCAGGTGCCATATTTGGAGTGCCTCGAAGCAGATCGCTTCGAAGAGCTTCCGGCTGAGGTCTTCGTGCGCGGATTCCTTCGCAGCTACGCGCGCGAGCTTCGTCTCGATGAAGAGTCGCTCTTCGAGCACTACCTTCGTCAGACAGGCCAGGGCGCGAATCCTGTTCGAGAGCAGCTCGAAGCCGGGATTACCTCTGCCGACAACGAGACGCGCGACATGCGTTACACGCGTCGTTCACGCGCCGGAAAGTTCGCGTACGGCATCGGCCTCGGACTCCTTGTCCTCGCGCTGGCGCTCTCGGTGCTCGTCCTCGGTGGCGGCAGCGAGCGCGACATGGCCGCGTCAAACTACGGTACGAACGCCGCTGAGACGTGGCAGCCCGCCGGCGAATCGAGCAGCGACTGGCGCTCGAACCGCTGAATCGTCGCTGATGTGCGGCAGGGACCTTTCCTGGTCCGCAGCTTTCGAAAGTAGTCCGGCGACGTTGCGGAGACCTGTTCCTCGTTGGTTGACATTGGTCACCTGCGATTCCGCCGTCAGAGGATTGCGAAGCAATTCTCGTGGGGTGCAGGGGTGAAAACCCCTGCCGGAGCGCGAGGCGGAGCCTCGCACCCACGTCGCGCTCGCGACAGGCCGCCCCTCGCCTTCGAAGTGAGGCGCTGGCGCCGCAGGCCCACACCACGTAGATAACGGCGCGTGTCGGTGCGCACCCGCGAAACCGGCCGGCTACTCCCTGGGGAACCGATGAGCGTCGAGGCGCATCAAATCCTGCTCGATAGCGCGCGAAAGCTGCTGCATCGAGACGCGAAGAAGAGCCTCGCGCGCCTTCTGAGCCGCACGCGTCCGGCGGATATCGCGCATATGCTGCGCAACCTCAGCGAGCGCGAGAGCATCCGCCTCCTGCGGGCCATCCCCGACACGGAGCTGCGCGCGCTGGTCCTCGTTGAAGCGGTACCCGAGGTGCAGCGGGACGTGTTGTCCGCGTTCAGCGACGACGAAGTAGTCGAAATCCTCGATGAGGCAGCCGCCGATGATGCGGCGGACATTCTCGATCTGCTCAGCGAAGAACGCCGAGACACGATCATCGCGGCGATCAGCGGGCCCGAGGGCGACGAGCTCGACGCGCTGCTGAACTTCGACCCGGAGTCTGCCGGCGGTATCATGTCCCCGGACGTGTTCGCGCTGCCGGATTCGACTACGGTGGCAGAGGCCATCGCGACCCTGCAGACGAGCCACGAAGAGCTCGAGATGGTCTTCTACCTCTACGTGGTGGGCGACCTCGGCCAGCTGACGGGCGTCTGCTCACTGCGACAGCTCGTAGTGTCATCGCCGGACGAGCTCCTCGCCGACATCTGCGAAGTAGACGTAGTCCGCGTCACTACCAGCACCGACCAGGAAGAAGTCGCCCGTCTGGTCGCGCGGTACAACTTCCTGGCGATCCCGGTCGTGGACGACGGCAATCGACTCGTGGGCATCGTCACCGTCGACGACATCATCGACGTCATTCGTGAAGAAGCGACCGAAGACATGTTTCGCATGGCCGGCGCCGGCAGCACAGACCTCGCTGAGCAGAGCAGCGTCTGGAACAACGTTCGTACGCGCATGCCCTGGCTCCTGGCCTCGTTCGGCGGCGGTATCGGGTCACTGCTGATTATCAGTCGCTTTGAAGAGGCGGTGATCAAGGTTGCGGCCCTCGCGGCGTTTATCCCGATCACCATCGGGATGGGCGGGAACGTGGGAACGCAATCCGCGACGATCATGGTGCGCGGCCTCGCGCTCAAACGTTTCGACGGAACCCGGTTCTTCTCAATTGTGGGCCGCGAGATCGCCATCGGCGTGATCGGCGGCTTCGGATACGGCCTGCTGGTCGCGCTCGTCGCCGTGCTGCTCTACCGCAACGCCGCGGTTGGCGAGCCCTGGAATGTGTTGCAGCTGGCCGCAACGATCGCCCTCGCGGTTGCCGCGTGTATGACCCTGGCGGCGACAGTGGGGGCGGCGGTTCCCTTCCTGTTCGACCGGTTCGGTATTGATCCCGCGGTAGCGACCGGCCCGATCGTGACCACCACGGTAGATATCGCAGGCGTCGCCGTGTTCTTCACGATCGCGATCGCCCTGCTGCCAATGTAGCGCGGGTGCCAACCCACGTTGAAACCGCTGCGATTCTTCTGCGCAGTGTGGACTACGGCGAGGCGGACCGCATCGTGACCCTGCTCGGGCGCGCGCGCGGCAAGCGTGCGCTCTTCGCCCGGAGCATCCGCAAATCGAAGCGTCGGTTTCGCGGCGGGGTTGGCCCCTTCTCTGTACTCGAGGTCTCGTATCAGGAGACCTCGCCGGACAAGCTGGGTCGACTCACCGACAGCGAGGCGGTGCGCGTCTTCGAGCGCATCCCGGTGGACCCCTTTCGGCTGGCAGCGGGGAGCCATGTGCTGACGCTGCTGGACGCGACCCTCGAGGACGGAATGGGCGGCGAGGCGTCGTGGGACAGCGTCCTACGATTCTTTGAATGGCTGGACGGTGACGCCCTGACCCGCGGCCGGATCGAGGCCGGCGCGCTTCGCATGCAGCTGCGAATCCTCGCCGAAGGTGGCTATCTGCCGGACCTGCACCGCTGCGCCGAGACGGGCACCCCGATCCTGGAGCTGAGCTCGGCACGTCTGGACCCGAGCCGCGGACTGGTCCCTATTCGCGCCGGCGTCGGACAACCGGGAGAGCTCCTGGACGGCCCCGCGCTCTTCTGGCTGGCGCAGCTCGTTGCCGGTCGTTTTCCCGACGAGAGCGAGCGCGCACAGGCGCGTGAGGTTGCCCTCGCCCTAAACCGCGTGTGGGAATACGTGCTGGATCGTCAGGTACGGACCTGGCCGATGGTTGCGAGTACCTTCGGGTACTGATGCGAGGGGTGGCGAGGGCGCTGCCCTCGCGCTCCCGCCAAAGGGTTTCCACCCTTTGGGAACCCGTCGGAAAGCTGCGCTTTCCTTTGAGGGGGAGTCGGTGTCCGGCCCTTGTCGGGCTGTCAGCGCTGCTTCATCAGCAGCTTCAACAGGGGCGTCACACGCACCTTGCGGAAGCCTCTTGCGCCGACGGCGTGCCACGCCATTCCGCTCGTCCCGACAAACACGGCGCCGAAAGCACACATTGTTGTCATGACCGGTATCCGCCCGAACAGCCACCATGGCTCGACTGCCAGAAACAGGGGCGTGGCAATGATCAGAGCGGCGCACCAGATGCCCATGAAGATACGGGTTGCCTGTGTGTTCATCAGCGCGCCGAGGCGATCGATCTCTTCGTTGCGGACTTGAATCGAGAGCGTGCCCGCCTCGATGTCCATCATGATCTGGCTCAGCTGATCCGGCACTTCACGGAGGAAGTAGCCCAGGCTGGTGGCGCCGTTCATGGCCTCCTGCACCAGCCGCTCTGAGGAGTACCGGCGGCTGAGGAGCTTGCGTGCATAAGGCTGCGCGACGGCGACAACGTCCAGGTCGGGGGCGAGGCGACGAATGACGCCTTCGGAAGTCACGCTGGCCTTTGTCAGGATGGCGTATTCGGGAGCGACGCGAATTCGGTACCGTTGCGCGGCGTCGATACACTCTTCGACAAAGGCGGTCAGATCGATCTTGCTGAGGTCGCGCTTCAGGTAGCGCTCACGCACGTCGGCGATCTCTGCCTTGAAGGCGTTCATGCGCACGTGGCCCAGGGGACGTCCCATCTGCAGCAGGATGCGCGCGATACCGTCCATATCGCCTGCCACAATGCTGACGATCAGAGCGACGAGGTGGTCCTGCTGGCGCTGGCCGAGGCGTCCACACAATCCAAAGTCGATGTATGCGAGTTTGTTATCTTCGGTGACGAAGAGATTCCCCGGATGCGGGTCGCCATGAAAGAGGCCGAATTCGAAGACCATCCGATATGTGGAGTCTATGATCAGCGACGCGAAGTGTCTGGCCTCGTCCGTTTCGCCCGCGATTTCGATCAGCTTGCGTCCGTTGATCTTCTCCATCGTCATGACCGTTCGGCCGCTGAGATCGCCGTACAATCGCGGAATGTGGATGTTTGGATCGTCTTTGAAGTTGTGTGCAAACGCGACGAGGTTGGAGGCTTCGACCGTGAAGTCGAGTTCGTCGCTCAGGGCATCGTCGAGAGCCCGCACGATGTCGCCGGGAGCATAGAGCTCCATCTCGGCGATGGTGTATTCCATGAAGCGCGCAAACATGTGCATCAGGTCCAGGTCGGCGCGCATGGTCTCTGCGATACCGGGACGTTGCACTTTGACGACCACCTCGCTGCCGTCGGGCAGGCGCGCCCTGTGTGCCTGCGCCATGGACGCGCTGGCGAGCGGTTCCTCGTCAAACTCGGCGTAGAGCTCCTCGATGGGAGCGCCGAGACCCGTCTCAACGGCGCCGCGAATCTCTTCGAAGGGTAGGGGGTTGCTTGCGTCCTGAAGCGTGCGAAGCTCTTCTACGAAGGGCGGCGGCAGGACGTCCGGACGCGTGGACAGGATCTGGCCGACTTTGACAAAGGTGGGGCCGAGCTCTTCGAGTACTGCGCGGAATCGTCGCGCGGTCTCTCTCGGGTCGTCATTGATGTTGATGGACTGTGAGTGATCGCCTTCGCCTTCGCTGTCCATACCGGCCTGCCCCAGCATGGTGGCGAAACCGTTGTTGCGGAGGACGGCAAAGATGCGCCGAAACCGGGACCAGTCCGCGACGACGATTTGTCGCAGGCTGCGGCGGGCGGCGCTGCCGCCGCTGTTTGTGTCTACTTCTTCCATGGGTTTCCGCGGCGAAGCTTCCCGAGTGCAAGGGCGAAGTCTTCGGGGGGCTCAGCGTGGAAGTGTAGCACCTCGCCGCTCGGGTGCGAGAAACCCAGGGTCTCGGCGTGCAAAGCGCAGCGCTGAATCAGATGGCAGCGCTCCATGACGCGTCCTCCGTAGAGCGGGTCTGCCAGCAGGGGAGCACCATGCTCAGACATGTGCACGCGGATCTGATGTGTGCGCCCGGTCTCGAGTCGGCAGCGTACGAGCAGGGCGCCGCCTGTGAATCGCTCGACGACTTCGTAGTGGGTGATTGCGTGCCGCTCGCCCTGCGCACCGGTGAAGCGCCTGCGGTCCCGTGGATGACGGCCATGGCGCGTCTCGATGGTGCCCGCGTCGCTGAGTGCTGGACCCCGAAGCTGTGCCGCGATGGCGATGTACGCTCGCGTTACGCTGTGTGCGGCGAATTGAGCCTGCAGGTGTTCGTGGGCGCGGTCGTTCTTGGTGGCGACGATGAGCCCGCTGGTATCCCGATCAATGCGATGGACGATGCCGGGGCGAATGACGCCGCCGATTCCGGAGAGCTGTCCGCAGTGATGCAGCAGCGCGTTCACGAGGGTGCCGTCCCAGTGTCCCGGCGCCGGGTGCACCACCACACCCGAGGCCTTGTTCACCACGACGACGTCATCGTCTTCGTGGACAATGTCGAGAGGGAGGTCCTGCGGCTCTGCGCTCGATGGCGCCGCAGGTGGAATGTTGATGACGATCCGCTGACCGGCGCTCACCCGTTCTGATGATCGCGTCGCCGGTCGCTGCTCGACGTGAACGTGACCTTCACGAATCAGCGCCGCGGCTCGACTGCGTGAGAGCTCGGTGCAGGCGCTGATGACTACGTCGAGGCGCTGTCGGTCGTCCTGGGGATCGACCATGAATTCGGCGACCCGTTCTTCTGTGGCGGTGTCGGCCGTCATGGTTGCGGTCCTGACTTTTCAGAAAATCGGCGACTTGATGTGCGCTGCCCCGAAGAAGATCTCGTCAATGAAGGCACGCTGAAAGAGGTTGGTGTTGTCCGTGATCTCAGGATCAATCTTCTGCTTCCACATCTCTTTCGCTTCGCGGAGGTCGTCCGAGAGCTCCTGAAAGAGGCGATCATTCTCGATGCCGCGCTTGATCTTCTCGGTGTTGTAGATCGCGACATCCGAAGCCATCGCGCGTGCCAGCCGAGCTGCCTGTTCGTGGTCTGTGATCTTGCTCATTGCGGTACCTGCGGCTGGCGGGGTCGCTGCGCGGGGGCGCGAAGCGGGTGATGGAAGTCGCTACGACTCAGTCGGCGCTCAGCATTCGTGCGTTGCGCGCGTTCAGGATCGAGACAGAATATTCGTCGAAGAGGGCCTCAGGATCAAGCTCCAGGACTCGCGCGATCTCACGCAGGTAGCCCCTGAGGTAGACCGAACGCGGCAGACGGTCGACGGTGAAGTCCTCGATTGCCTGAATATGCTGCAGGCCGATGCGGGTCCGCGAGGAAAGCTCGCGCTGGGTGATTCCGGCGTTGGTGCGGGTGTCACGGATGCGCCAGGCCGCCGGACATGAGACCCGGGCGGTGCGATCCGGGCCTTCTGCGATCGTGCGGACCGCCTCTGCGGGTGCCGCCGCTCGGCGCTCTGAGAGCCAGCGGGTCAGGCGTCGATTGGCGTCCTCGAGCTGGTTTAGGATGTGCTCGCGCAGATTGCTGCTGACGAGGCTGCGGGTGACCGCGTTGTCTCGGCGAAACCCCTCCCAGAGGCGACGGTACACGAGCTTGATGGTCGGTGTGTCGGCGTTCGGGTCGATCCCCAGCAGCTCGGTGGGCGAAGTCATCTCTTCGTTCGGGACCCGCGGCTGGGCAACATTGATGCGGTCGATCCCGGTCACCGCATCGGCGATGTTGTCACCGGTGGCGCTGTCAGAGCCGCCTTCAAGCGGTCGATCGAGGTGGCCCTGGCGCACGTGGAACCAGCGCCGTTCATCGTGGTCGATCGCAGCGATCACGCGAGGTCGCACGCCGAGCATCTGCGACCACGCGAAGGCGAGGACAGCGGCGAGATCCCGCTCGGAGCCGTCGCGAGCGTCATTGATCACGAGGTAGGGGTGAAAACGGCGCAGGGTGTTGCGCAGCATGGCCGCGATCTCAGGCTGCTCGAAGGCGCGAAAGAGCTCGCTGAGGTCGGCGTCGTGTCGGATAGCGTCTGCAGCGTCGAGGAGCTCGCGCTCCCAGCGGCGTGCGTCGCTGTGATGAAGGGTGCCGAAGACGATGGCAGAACGCAGTAGCGAAGTCGCCGCTACCACGGAGTGAGACTCGGGGGTTGCGACCAGGATCGGGATGTCTGTGAGGGCGAAGAGCGAACTCCACAGGGGCGTGTTTTCGGCCGGGAGATCGATGATGATGTAGTCGTAGTGCAGGCTGCGAAGGCGGGCGATCAACGAGCTGGCGCGCCAGCCGGGCACGAGCAGTGGCGTGTCTCGGATGTGTGCCAGAGACAACACGTCAGGCCGGCCGCGGGGGCCTGAGACGATAAAAGCGCTGTCGTCCTCGCTACTGTCGAAGCTTCCTTCGGCGTCTGTGCGCTTTCGGAGCTTCATGCGATCGGCGATCGTCGGGTTCCAGATGTCAGCATCGACGAGCAGAACGCTTCGAGCGCGTCGCGCCACGGCCGACCCGGTGTCGAGGGCGAGAGTGCTGCGGCCGACGCCGCCGCCACCGCCGCCGAAGGCGATGATTACGGGCTCAAGCGGGCCTCTGATTCTGTCGTTGAGCTCGTTCACATTACTTCGTGGGATGTCCGCGTACAGGTACCCCGGCGGGCGGTCCGGCGCAAAAAGAGACACCATAGTACGGTTGTGATAATCCGGTGGCCCTGCGTACGGGCGGCATGCCGCCTGGCGGCGTGCTGCTAACGCGCGTCACCGGTTACGCAACCTGAAGCGACCCGAGGAAGCCGTGCCACGTCTGCTGTACCAGCAACGCGGGAGCACCGAAGCATTCGAGTTCGGTCCGGAACATCCCGTGATCGTGATCGGACGGAACATTCAGTGTGACGTCCGCATCAACAGCCCCAGTATGTCTCGACGCCACGCCGAGCTGCGCTTCAATCCGGCAGACGGCACGACCCGGGTTTCAGACCTGAACTCGTCGAACGGTACTTTCGTGAACGCGGAGCGGATCACCTCGTCGAGCCTGCATCACAGCGACGAGATCGTCTGCGGCGAGTTTCGCTTCATCTTTGAAGCAGACCGCCCCTCGCGCTCGACGACCGGTGTCATGAGTCCGTCGTCGGAGACATCGCAGGTGCTGAACGTGACCTTCGCGAAGGGCAGGACGGCGGCCGCGGGCGCAGACAGCGCGGACCTCGCGATGCACAACGGGCTGCTGAGCGAGGACGATGAGGCGGCGTCGGCGACGACGCAGGCAGATGGCCCCCGGTCAGGCGATACGCCGCCGGCCGTCGAGGTCAGCTTCAGCGCCGCAAGTGGCGAGTTCTTCGCCGCTCGTCCGGCGTCCAACGCGATCTCAGACGCGGAATATGAACGTCACGCAGCTCGTTCATCGGACAAGACGATCGCCTCCGGCCCGGTACAGGACGAGCCGGGCCTGCCCCCAGAGGTGGATGTGGCTGCCCTGCGACGGGAAAATGAGCATCAGGCCAAGGCCATCGCCGGGATGCGCAACGCGTTCGCGGACCTCGAAGCGGAGATACGCCGCCTGGTGGACGCGAACGAGCGCCTCGAAGCCGAGCTTCGAAAACACCGCGGGCAGGCGTGAGTCTCCGCCTGTCGGCGCTGTGCGCGGCGCTGCTCTTCGTCTTCTCATCAGCGCCGGAAGCGTCGGCAGATGAGGACTCAGTGCGTGCAACATTGCAGCGTGTTCTCGGGCAGGAAGGCGAGCTCCGACTCACCGGCCAGGAGGCGGCCCGCCTTCGCCTCGGGGATGAGGTCGCCGCGCTGGCGATCATCGCTTCCGACGAGGACACCCCGCAGTCGGCGGATCTCGCGATCTGGATGCTGGGCGAGATTCGGGGCACAGAGGCCTGCGACGCGCTGAGCGCACTCGCCCCTCTTGAGGCCCCGCCCCGTCAGATGATTCGCGCGTCCGCGCTGGCCAGGTGCGGCGATCTGAGCGCGCTGCGCCAGATGCTCGCGGCCTCTCAGCCGCTGATTCGGCTCAAGGCGGCGATTCTCCTCGGCATGCACGGCGACGTTGGAGCGCTGCCCCTGGTGCGTGCGATGGGGGAGAGCAGCGATTTCGCGGGCATGGAGGCGCTGGTTGCGATCGCTCGGGGCCTGCTCGGCGACGAGGAGGCGCGGGAGGCGTTGATCCCGCTTCTGCGGATTCGCGAGATGCGCGACCACGCGGCGATCGCGCTGATCAGGCTGGGACACACCTCTGCCGTCTGGGACCTGAGCTTTGCCTGTGCCTCGGACGAAGCCTTCATGCGTGAAGTCGCCCTGGCGACCCTGGTGGCCGCCCGACCGCCGGGAGGGCGCAATTTCCTGCTACAGCGCATCGATGACCCGGATCCCCGCATTGCAGCCTGGGTCGAGCGCGAGCTTCGGATGTGGAATCATCGCCGGGACAACGAGTAGCGACCCGGCCGGGATTGACGCCCAGCGCGGAAAACCGCTAAGTCGCCCGCGCTGACTGAAGCGTCACCCGAGGCCAGAATGTTCAAGAAAGTTCTTATCGCAAATCGCGGCGAAATCGCGGTCCGCGTCATGCGCACCCTCCGTGAGCTGAATATCGCGTCGGTCGCGGTGTACAGCGAAGCCGACGCACGCGCCCTGCACGTACGCTACGCTGATGAAGCGTACTGCATCGGGCCCGCAGCCAGCCGGGACAGCTACCTCCGCATCGACAAGATCATCGAGGTCGCAAAGATGAGCGGCGCTGAAGCGGTGCACCCCGGCTACGGGTTCTTGAGTGAGAACACCGACTTTGCGGCGGAGTGTGAGAAGAACGGGATCGTCTTCATCGGACCTCCCGCGGCGGCGATCGTTGCGATGGGCGAAAAGACGCAGGCACGTCGCATCATGATGGAAGCGGACGTGCCGGTTGTTCCCGGCACCGAGCACGCGATCGAGACCGCCGAAGAGGCGCTTGAGATCGCGAACGGGATTGGTTTCCCGGTGCTCGTGAAGGCGGCGGCCGGCGGCGGTGGAAAAGGCATGCGTCGGGTGGATGATCCGGCGGACTTCCTGGAAGCGTTCGCCGGCGCCAAGCGCGAAGCTGCGAACGCCTTCGGCAACGACGACTGCTACATCGAGAAGTGGATTCTTCAGCCGAAACACGTCGAGATTCAAATCCTCAGCGACAGCCACGGCAACCACGTTCACCTCTTTGAGCGTGACTGCAGCGTGCAGCGTCGCCACCAGAAAGTCGTCGAAGAGTCGCCGTGCCCCATCATCCGCGACGACGTCCGCCTCGCGATGGGCGCGGTCGCTGTCAAAGCTGCGAAGGCCGTCGACTACGTCGGAGCGGGTACCGTCGAGTTCCTGCTCGACGTGAACCAGGACTTCTACTTCCTGGAGATGAACACCCGTCTGCAGGTCGAGCACCCGGTCACCGAGTATGTGACAGGGGTCGACCTGGTCGAGCAGCAGATTCGCATCGCTGCAGGACAGCCGATGTCGGTGTCCCAGGAGACGCTGACACAGTCCGGGTGCGCCATCGAAGTCCGCGTGTACGCGGAGGACCCGGCAAACAACTTCCTGCCCTCACCGGGCCTGATTACGCGCCTTCAGGTGCCTCAGGGCGCGGGAGTGCGTGACGACAACGGGTACTATTCCGGTGCCGAGGTGAGTCTTCACTACGATCCGATGATCTCGAAGTTCATCGTCCACGCCGACAATCGCGAAAAGGCCCGTGAGCGGATGCTGCGCTGCCTCGACGAGTACATTGTCCAGGGAATCGATACGAACGTCGACTTCCTGAAGTCCTGCCTGAAGAACGAAGAATTCATCGGCGGCGCCTATGACACGGGCGTGGTCTCGGGCATCCTCAAGTCGATCGAAGACGAGCTCGAGCGTGACGGCAGCGCTGACAACGACCTCGACGGTCTCCTGGCCGCCGTGATGCACCGCTACTTTGATGCGCAGGATGGGGCCGCCGCGACGGCTACCGGTGGTGAGACCGGCGCCCGCGAGCGTTGGAAAGAGTTTGGCCGATTCCGCACGCTTCGCCGCATGGCTTGAGGGAGTTCAATCGAATGAGTGCAAAGTATGTGCGCCTGACCGGCGACAAAGACAATCCAACGCAGAACATCGAAGTCGAAGCCATCGAAGGGGATCGCTACCGCGTCACCATCGACGGCGAAGCACACGAGATCGAAGCATTTGCCAACGAAGGGCAGGTCTCGATGCGCCGTGGCGCCCGCGTTGTTGACGTCGCCACCGAAGATCGCGGGGATGATGTCCTCGTACAGCTGCCGCGCGGTCGCGCTCGGCACTCGCTGATGGAGGAGCGCCTCTACAAGCTGCAGGTTGCGCTTGGCGGTGGCCCGGGAACCCTCAAGCCGGAGCTGGTCTCGCCCATGGCCGGTAAAGTGGTCCTGGTGAAGACGGAAGTTGGTGCCACGGTCGAAGAGGGCGATACGTTGCTCATCATCGAAGCGATGAAGATGGAGAACGAGATCCGCGCCATCGCGCCTGCCACTGTGAAGGCAGTTCATGTCGCGGCCGGAGACATCATTGATCCGGGCGCGGTCCTGCTTGAGTTTGACTTCGAAGAAGAATGAGTCGAGCGCCTGCCGCGGACTCCACTTCGAGTGTGGGTCCACGTAGGGACGAGGCGCGCGGCCGGTCTCCTGCACGTCGGGCGAGCATCGAGCTCCGACTTCGCAGTGCGCTGTGTGTGTGCGTCGCGCTCTTCGCTGCGGTCGGAGCATTCGGCTGCGGAAGCGGCTCGGATGACGCTGCGCAAAGGGAAACCGTCGAGACGCCAGTCGAGCCTTCTACAGTCGAGACGCCGGTCGAGCCTTCTACAGTGCAGCGTGAGGCGGCGCAGAATCAAGCTCAACGGCCGAATCCTGTGGCGCCCGGCGCGGTACCTGCCGAAGGCGTCGCAGCACACGGGGACTCCGCTCGGCGTCCCATCGAAGCGATTCCGCTGATCAACGAATCTCTGGAAGTGTTTGCTCGTGGTGCCCGCTCGCGTCTGTCGGTGGGCTCCACGATTCGCCTTGAGGAAGAACGAAGCTTCTACCGCTACGGTGGCGAAGAGCTTGCGTGGCGCCGCAGTGGCATCGAAACGGCCCGCATTCTTCGGCTTGATGGCGAGACATGGGTGATCATGGATGAGACCTGCACACGCATCACCCCCGGGGCTGAAGCCGTGTTGCGCGCCGCGGAGTCCTTCTCACTGCGCGAACAGATGGCCCTCTCTCTGGGCATGAATGTCACAGCGGGTGCGTGGACGCCCAGCAGTGTGCGACAGGAGCAGAGGGGCGAGATTACGAACGTGCACGCCACCGGCGAGGGCCCGCCGAGCGACGGGCGCCGGGATCGACTCTTCGTGACTGTGGATGTGCGCCGCGACAATGAGGGTCGAGTGCTTCGTTCGGAAGGCGTGACGCGTACTCGCCCCCGCGGGGTACCGCACCATACCGGGCGTGCGACGCAATGGACCTACGAGGTGACTGATATCGGCGGGCTGCGGCGCCTGCAGCTTCCCGAGAACTGTGAGCCTGCGCCGGAAGACAGCGAGGATCACGGGTGGGCGTTGAACCTGCCGATGCTCTCAGAGCCTCAGTTGCAGCTTCGCACAGAGCAATCGCTGCTCTACCACGCCGAGAGCTCGGTCGCGCAGGCGGCAGGATTCTATGACGCAATCATCGACGCTCGCGACCTGGAGCTCGTGCGTCATGAGTCAGACGCGTCCGGGCACCTCTATCGTGTTCGCGGTGATGAGGGCGCGGAGTGCGAAATCACCATCCGCAGCCGGCGTGAAGGCGGAGTCGCTGTCGGCATCCAGGTCGACTGAGAGATCAGCCGCCGGATTTCTTCACCGTGTGGCCGTCGGCGCTGAGCACAGCGATGACATCGTCCACCCTGTCGCCCTGAATCACCACGACCCAGTCTTTCACGCTTCCGCCGACGCCGCAGCGTTGCTTGAGCTTCTTTGCGATTGCCTTCAGCGCGGCTTCGTCGCCGGGGAGCCCGGTGATCGTCGTCGCCACCTTGCCGCCTCGT
>JAUICO010000002.1 GCA_030427825.1 bacterium
GGGAAGTCGCGATGAACAACCTGCCGAATAGGAGGTGATAAATTGTCTAGCTGTACCAATACGACCGGTGAGGTTCGTGCCTTCTAGTCGGCTGTCGTCGACGTCGGCCAGACGGGTTGGCGTCGCTACTCACTACAAAGGAATTGCCATTCCAGGATCGCCTTTTGCGTAGAGTTCGTATCGTCGGAAGACGGTATCGACAGAATACGACATGAGACATCCCAGGCACGACCGCCCTCGCGCGATCACCGGTTACCTTGGTCGGACCGGTGGACCGGAAACGGAATTCGCGCGGGGGTCATAGTTTTTGGCGCCGCGTTCCCGCACGCCAACCCCGTAGTCTGCCGTGCCACGCCATGGCCCGCAGAGCACAGACCGCCCCGGGCATCATCGTTGCACATGCCGAGCAGCTGTGGCGTGATGAGCCGATGACAGAACGACAGCGCAGCTATTGGGGGTGGGGCTGGGAAGACCGCTTTCCCGGCGCCCACGAGAGGCGAGACTTCGCAGCGATGATGGGCGGAGTCCTGGGTATCCCGGGGCTGGAGCCGCGAGAGCCCACTCCTCTGGCAGCCGCTGAGGTGCGGGCGTCCCGCTTCTCTGCCGACGGACTTCCTGCGTGCTGTGTGGTCGATCGGGCGACCCGAGCGATCCACACCTGGGGGCGCTGCTTTCCGGACGTGATGCGGGGTTTCTTCGGAGACTTCTCGCAGGCTCCGGACGCCGTGGCGTTTCCAACGAGCGAAGAGGACATCGCGACGCTGATGGCCTGGTGCGCTGACATTGGGGCTGCGCTGATCCCCTGGGGCGGCGGTACCAGCGTGGTTGGCGGCGTCACCGGTCACGGCGTCTCGACCCCGGTCGTCGCGATGAACATGCGACGCATGGACCGTCTGCTCGAAGTCGATCGCGACGGATTGAGCGCTCGGGTGCAGGCAGGGGCTACCGGGCCAGTGTTCGAAGAGCAGTTGCGGGCGCACGGTCTGACCTTCAGGCACTTCCCTCAGAGCTATGAGTTCTCGACGGTCGGAGGTTGGATCGCGACACGCGCCGGAGGACACTACGCGACCGGGCGAACACACATCGATGACTTCGTTGCGTCCACACGAACCCTTACCCCTGCCGGCGTGATGGAAACCTGGCGACTGCCGGGATCCGGCGCCGGACCTTCTCCTGATCGCATGATTATCGGCTCGGAGGGGGCGCTCGGCGTGATCACCGAGGCCTGGCTTCGTGTACAGCGCCCGCCGCGCTATCGCTCTACCGTGTCGCCGCGTTTCAAGCACTTTGATGACGCCGTGAACGCGGTACGTGCCGTCGCGCAGTCCGAGCTCTTTCCTTCAAACTGCCGCCTGCTCGACGCGCGCGAGGCGATGATCAATCAGGTCGAGTTCGATGGGAGCGCAGTATTGGTTCTCGCCTTCGAATCAGCCGACCATAGTGTGGCTGTTGATCTTGAACGGGCCATGGATCTGTGCCGACCGTACAACGCCGAGTTTCGGGAAGCACCGACACACCGCGACAGCGGCGAACGAAGCGGGCACTCCGGCGCTGCCGGATCCTGGCGCAACTCCTTCATCAACGCCCCCTATCTGCTCAACGTCATCGGCTCACTCGGCGGCGTCGTCGATACATTCGAGACCGCGATCACCTGGGATCGCTTCGCCGCGATGCACAAAGATGTTGTCGCCAACGTGACCGCGGCCATGCGGGAGCACTGCGGTGGTGGTTCCATCTCGTGCCGTTTTACCCACGCGTATCCGGACGGCCCGGCCCCGTACTATACCTTCATCGCGCCCGGCGCCTGGACGGCCCAGATCGACAAGTGGACCTCCATCAAGCAGGCAGCATCCGACACCCTCAGCGAACATGGCGCTACGATTACGCATCACCACGCCGTGGGCCGTGTGCATCGTCCCTGGTACGATCGACAGCGTCCGGAGCTCTTCGGTGAGGCGTTGCGGGCCGTGAAGGCGAAGCTGGACCCGCAGGGATTGCTCAACCCGGGCGTTCTCATCGACGCGAAAAAAGGTTGATCCCGGCGTCTTCGAAGGACCGCTGATCGCTTTTTCGCGCGTTCTGATGCACACTGTGCACGTGGTGGTGCGTGTGCAGAGGAGAATTGCCGACCGCAGGGGAACTTCCACGGCGGCGGCGGCGTCTGTCCTCAGGCTCTCAACCGGCTTGAGGAATCACGTTAGAATCAACGCGAACCGACGCGGCAGCTCTGCTGTTTGTGCTCGTCTTCGCCATCCAGAGAGGACGGTACGATGAAGAAACAGGGATCTGCTGCGCTGCGCGCACTGAGCGTAACGCTGGTATTTGCGGTCACTGCCGCTCTCGGAAGCGCGGCGTCTGCGTTTTGCGGTTTCTACGTCGGCGGAGCCGACGCGCAGCTGTACAACAACGCGACCATGGTCGTGATGATGCGCGAAGGGCAGCGAACCGTGCTCTCGATGCAGAACAACTACGAGGGGCCGGCAAGCGACTTCGCGATGGTCATCCCGGTGCCGCAGATTCTCCAGGAAGAGAATGTGCGCACTCTGTCGGACGAAGTGTTCACAAAGGTCGACCAGATGGCGGCCCCGCGCCTCGTTGAATACTGGGAACAGGACCCCTGTCGTCCGGATCCTCCAATGGTCGCCTTCGGTAGAGGCGGCATGGCGATGCGAAGCGGCGGCGCCGTCATGGAGGGCGTCGTGCCTTCTCCGCAGGTGCGCGTCGAAGCGGAGTTCGAGGTCGGAGAGTACGAAATCGTTGTCCTCAGCGCGAATGACTCCTCGGCCCTGGATACCTGGATTCGACAGAACAACTACAACATCCCTGAAGGTGCCGAGCCCTTTCTGCGGCCCTACGTGGAATCCGGCATGTACTTCTTCGTGGCGCGAGTAAACGCCGAGCGTGTGCGCTTCAGTGACGAAGGCCAGGCCATGCTCTCGCCTCTTCGGTTTCACTATGACTCCGAAGACTTCACGTTGCCGATTCGACTCGGCCTGATCAACGCCAACGATGCGCAGGACCTGATCGTGCACATTCTGGCCCGCAGTCAGCGCTACGAAGTCGCCAACTACGGCAACGTCACGATCCCAACGAACCTCGCGATCAGTGAAGAGGCCAAAGATCAGTTCGGTGCATTCTACGCCGCGCTCTTCGACCGTACGATGGCCGTGAACGACAACGCGGTGGTCACCGAATACTCCTGGAACGCGTCCACATGCGACCCGTGCCCGGGGCCCACGCTGACACACAGCGACTTCGTGACTCTTGGCGCTGATGTCCTCGACGGCGGCAGTCCGGCGCCGCAGGGCGAGCTCCAGGTTCGGGCTACGCCCTCTGCGCAGGCAATCTCAGGCTCCGGCAGCATCGACGAAGCGCGCGTTGCGGTCGAGATCTCCATGGGCCTCGACAATGGTATCGGCGAGTGCGTTCGGGCTGCCTCGGGCAGCGCGCAGCCGGGCAGCGTCGAAGTTGCGATCGGCTTTGACGTAGACGACGCCGGCGATGTGTCGAATGTAACAACCGGCTCAACGCTCGGTGCCGAGTTTGTTTCCTGCGTTGAAGGACTGCTCGGCGAAATCAGCTTCCCGGGCGCGACGGGCGGCGAGGCTCACATTACGCGAAGCTGGCTTGTTACGACGACGCGGCGCCCACCACCGGCGCGTCGCGGCGGCTTTCGCAGCGATTTCGTGCTCACTCGTCTGCACACCCGATACACCGAGGACAATATTGGCGAGGACCTCGTGTTTCGCGCAGCGGGCGCTATCGTTGGCGGCCGCGAGATGATGAACAACGGCGCCCTCGAGAACGGCTCGACCTCTGCGTCGATCAACAACTTTCAGGGACGCTACATCATCCGCCATGCATGGGATGGCCCCGTCGAATGTGCGAATCCCGTGCGCGGTCGCTGGGGAGGCCCGCCGAATCAGGGAGGCGGATCACCCGAAATACGACCCGCACGCGACCTCGCGTTTGCGCCTCGAGGGCAATTGAATCTGGCGGCCATCGTTGAGCAGGACGTGCCCGAGATCGGATTGCAGGACCGCCGACTCGCCGATCTGGCGCCGGCACCAAATCAACAACGTCCGAGTAACCGGCAGCAGGAAGCTCCCTCTGACATCGAGAGGTCGGTGCCTGAGACCGGCGATGATGATGAAGCAGCGAACAGCAACCTGCAGACGCGCGAACCTGCAGAGTCCGACGACACGAAGAAGAGCTGCGCGACCGCAGGCGGCGGGGGCGGCGCAGGACTCGCGCTTACTGCACTTGTCGCCGTGTTCTGTGCGGCACGCCGCCGGAGACAGGTCTGATGCAACAGCGAGAATCCGCCGGAAGCCTCTGCTGGGCTGTGTTCGTTGCGCTGACGGTGTCAGGGCTCCCAGTCTCTCTCGCCTCGGCTTTCTGCGGGTTCTACGTTGGTGGTGCCGGCGCTGACCTCTACAACAGCGCGACAAATGTGGTCATGATGCGTGAGGGCACCACGACCGCGCTCTCGATGCAGAACAACTACGAAGGTCCGCCGGAGAGCTTCGCGCTGATCATCCCGGTGCCACAGGTCCTGCAGGCCGAAAACGTGATCACGCTGTCGCCGTCACTCTTCGACAAGGTCGACCAGATGGCGGCGCCTCGCCTGGTTGAGTACTGGGAGCAGGACCCCTGCTACCAGCCGCCGGATGACATTGACTACGAAGATGGCGTCGTCGAGATGGCTGCCCCTGAGACAGAAGAAGAGGATGAGGTTGTAGTCGAGGCGGAGTTTGAGGTCGGCGAGTACCAGGTCGTGGTTCTGAGCGCGACCCAGTCGACGGCGCTGGATACGTGGATCCGCCAAAACAATTACAACATTCCGGAGGGCGCCGAACCACACCTGCGTCCCTATGTTGAGGGCGGCTCCTACTTTTTCGTTGCGCGTGTGGATGCTGAAAAAGTCCGGTTCAGCGACGACGGCCGTACGATGCTCTCGCCGCTCCGCTTTCACTACCAGAGTGACACATTTTCACTTCCGATCAGGCTTGGACTGATCAACGCCAATGGTCCGCAGGACCTGATCGTTCACATACTGGCAGAGGAACAACGCTACGAGGTCGCGAATTACAACAACGTCACGATTCCGACGAATATCTCTGTGAATCCCGAGGTACGGGAGAGTTTCGGCGAGTTCTACGCGGCCCTGTTTGATCGCACGATCGCCCGGAGACCCCGCAGCGTTGTCACGGAATATGCGTGGAACGCGTCCACGTGTGACCCGTGTCCGGGACCACGACTGACAGGCGACGACTTCAATCAGCTGGGCGCAGACGTGATGCCGAGCGCCTCGTTGCGCGAGGTAACGCACTGGTCCATCAACGTGGACGATGTTCAGGTGCTTCATCCGCGAGGCGTTGACGCACGAAATGTGCAGGCGTCGACAAGCACTTTCGAGAGCGCGGCGCAGGCCTGCTACACCCGCCATGAAGGAGTCCGGGACCCGCATCGTGCACTGCGTGATGTGGTGTGGACCTACGAAATGCGAAACAGCGGTGAGCGGAGCGCCGAGGTCGTCAACGTACGTCTGCCATTCGACGCGAGCGCCGAGTTCGTAGACTGTCTCAAGGATCGCACTCGGTTTTTCGTGCCTCCCCGGGCACACGAGAACGCGACCTGGACCCTGAGCTTCACGTTGGATCTGCTGCCGCGTCTCCGAGCGTCTCGGCGGCCGAATCTTGTGCTGACGCGCCTGCACGCGCGCTATGCTCCCGATGATGTCGGTGAGGACCTCGTGTTCCGTGAGGCCGGCCCGATCGCCGGAGGCCGCGAGCGTATGGGCGACGGTGGTGTCGAGCAGGGCGCGCAACAGTCCACCATCAACAATTTTCAGGGCCGCTATATCATCCGACACACCTGGGACGGCGAGCTCGCATGCGAGAATCCTGTGCGCGGTCGTTGGGGCGGCCCCTACCACTTTGAAGAGGGCGCGCACGCGGTGGGTCCCGGCGAAGATACCGGAACCCGCGCCGCGCGAGAGCTGGCGTTTGCGCCGCGTGGTCAACTGGACCTGGCAGCGGCGGTGGGTCAGTCAATTCCTGATCTCACGATCGAGCCGACCGTCGAGCACAGCAGTCTCAGACGAACAGGGGTCGCTCGCGGCATGAGCTCTGCAGAGTTGCGGAACGGCGCGGAGCCGCCGTCAAAGAAGCGACGAATGTTTGGTTGCAGTGCCGGCGCGCGGCCGGGCGGTCTGCTGCACGCAACCGTCCTCGTGCTGGGACTCGCGTTGTTCAATCTACGTCGAAGGGGGTAAGTGATGAGTCATAATAAAGCGGTTACCAATACGATCGAGCCCATCGTCAGACGCATCTGTGTGTTTGCGTTTGCGCTGATTTTCGTCCTGTTCGCGGGCGGCAGCGCCTCCGCGTTTTGTGGCTTCTACGTCGGCGGCGCGGATGCAGAGCTGTTCAACAATGCGACCTCTGTCGTGATGATGCGCGACGCGAACACCACCGTGTTGTCGATGCAGAACAACTATCAGGGCCCCCCATCGGATTTCGCGCTGGTGATTCCCGTCCCACAGATTCTGGAAGAGGAGAACGTGCGCACACTGCCGGACGCTGTGTTTCGCGCGGTCGACGCGATGGGAGCTCCACGGCTCGTGGAATACTGGGAGCAGGATCCCTGCGCACCTCCGGCACTGGCGTTGGATGCGATGGCCATGGGAGGCGCCGCAACCCGCGGTGCCGGGTTCGGTTCCGGCCGCACTCAAGAGGCGGTTCGCATCGAGGCGGAATTCAGCGTCGGTGAGTACGACATCGTAATCCTGAGCGCGGACGACAGCGGCGCGCTGGACACCTGGTTGCGTCAGAATGACTACAGTATCCCGGACGGGGCGGCGCCGTACCTGCGTCCCTATGTGGAGTCGGGGATGTACTTCTTTGTCGCGAAGGTCGACGCGGAGCGGGTGACTTTCGGCGACGATGGGCAGGCGATGTTGTCGCCGTTGCGCTTTCACTACGAGAGTGACTCATTCACCCTGCCGATTCGCCTCGGGCTCATCAATGCCAACGACAAGCAGGATCTGATCGTCAGCATCATCGGTCGTGGACAGCGCTACGAGGCGGCAAACTACGAGAACGTGACGATTCCGACGAATCTGGAGCTGACGCCCGACGCAAAGGACCGCTTCGGTGAGTTCTATGCGGCGCTCTTTGACCGGACGCTGGAGCAGGCTCCGCGGACGGTGGTCACGGAGTACTCGTGGGCAGCAGATACCTGCGACCCGTGCCCGGGTGCATCGCTCCGAGCGCAGGATTTTCTTACGCTTGGGGCCGATGTGCTGGGCGGTGGTCGTCGTGGATGGGTGCTTACGAGACTGCACACACGTTATGCGGCCGGCGATGTAGGGGAAGACCTGGTGTTTCGTGAAACGGGTGGAATCGTGGGCGGCCGCGAGCACAGGCCTCAGGGGGAGTCGAGGCAGGGTGCGACAGCGTCCCAGGTAAACAACTTTCAGGGTCGTTACATCATTCGGCATCCCTGGGAGGGGCCCGTTGAGTGTGAGTCGCCGGTACGCGGTCGCTGGGGCGGTCCGATCGGGAGCGCCCGCGGTCGGGCGTCGGCGAGCACAGTCTCCGCTTCGAGTCTGGCGTTCGCACCGCGCGGACAACTGGATCTCGCCTCGATGCTGACCGGCGATGTCGAGCAGCTGGGCCTGCAGGCTTCCGGGCAACGCGGCGTACCGTCGGCAGGGCCACCCGTCGCAGACACAGCGCCGGAGACCGACTCGGACCCCGAAGAAGCACCGGACAACGCCGCGCCGGCCGAGAGCGAGTCCGGCGGAGAGGCAGCGCAGTCGCAGGAGGAGGAGACTCCGAAGCGGGGTTGTTCGCAGTCCGCCGGTAGCATGGGTGCGGGATTCCTGCTGCCGGCGCTCTTCTTCGTTCGGCGTCGACGGAGCCGCTCTGCCTGATGGACGCAGGGTCGCAATGCGAACGAATCTGGATGTGCATCTGAGGTGAAGAATGGGCTGGTTGATAGCGCTCGCTATAGTCGTCGGACTTCTTGTCCTGATCGTCATCTACGACCTGATCCAGTCCGAACACGCGATCCTGCGGAACTTCCCGGTAATCGGGCATCTGCGCTACATCCTTGAGGCGATCGGCCCGGAGCTGCGGCAGTACATCGTCACAGACAACGACGAAGAACGGCCGTTCTCGCGAGACCAGCGCCGCTGGGTATATTCCAGCGCCAAGAACACGAACAACTACTTCGGTTTCGGCACAGACAATGACGTCGAGACATCGCCGAACTATCTGATCATCAAGCACGCCGCGATCGGATTGCCGGAAGCACACAAGGGTGAACCGAACTACGATCCCAAACATAACATCCCGTGCGCCAAAGTCCTCGGCAGCTGGCGGGAGCGCCGCCTCGCGTTCAGGCCGGAGTCGATCATAGCCGTCAGCGCGATGAGTTTCGGCTCATTGTCATCCCGCGCGGTCGAGGCCCTGAATCGTGGATGTGCGCTCTCGAGTTGTTTGCACAACACCGGCGAAGGAGGCATCGCGCCCTGTCACGACCACGGTGGCGACCTGATCTGGCAGCTGGGTACAGGGTACTTCGGTGCTCGCAGCAGCGACGGCAACTTCGACATGGAGGTGCTCGTAGACCGGTGCGCAAAGTATCGTGTCAGAGCGATCGAGGTGAAGATGTCGCAGGGGGCAAAACCCGGCCGCGGCGGCGTGTTGCCCGGCGCGAAAGTGACAAAAGAGATCGCTGAGATTCGCGGTGTGCCGCTGGGAAAAGACGTGATCAGTCCGCCCTCACACCGAGAGTTTCACGACCCGGATTCGCTGATCGACTTTGCGGAGCGCATCGCAGATGCGACGGGACTGCCCGTGGGTGTGAAGGCCGCGATTGGACGCACGGACTTCTGGGAGCAGCTCGCCCTGCGGATGAAAGACAGAGACTGCGGCCCCGACTTTCTCGCTATCGACGGTGGCGAAGGCGGCACCGGCGCAGCGCCGCTGGTCTTCTCTGACCGTGTGGCGCTGCCCTTCAAGGTTGCCTTCCCGTTGATCTACAGGATCTTCGCCGAACAGGACCTTCACCAGAAGGTCGCCTTTATCGGCTCCGGACGCCTCGGGTTTCCGGATCAGGCGCTGCTGGCCATGGCGTTGGGTTGCGACATGGTAGCTGTTGCCCGCGAAGCGATGTTGTCGATAGGCTGCATCCAGGCGCAGAAGTGTCACACCGGACACTGCCCGGCCGGCGTCGCCACGCAGGATCGGTGGCTGATGCGCGGGCTGGAGCCGACCTCGAAGGCGGCGCGCTTCGCGAATTATGCGGTGACGCTGCGGAAGGAGCTGCTGTGGTTGTGTCGCGCAATCGGAGTGGAGCACCCGGCGGCGGTCACGCTGGATGACTTTGCTCTCGTTGACGATCGCTTCTCCTCATCCTCCGGCCGGTCTCACTTCGGGTACGAAGAGGGCTGGGGCCTTCCCTCGGCGTCGGATATAGAAGAAGTGTTACGCCACGTGCGTGCGGGAGTTGTGGCATGAGCGACGCGAAGAGGATTGCCGTGATCGGCGCCGGTCCGGCGGGATTCTATGCCGCCGAGGCGCTGTCGAAGAAGAGCCGCGACAAGCTGCATATCGACATCATTGAGCGGCTACCGGCTCCGAACGGTCTTGTGCGCTACGGCGTGGCCCCTGATCACGAGAAGATCAAACGGGTGCGCATGGTATTCGCCAAAATCGCGGACCGTGATGACGTGCACTTCATCGGCAACGCGGCACTCGGCCGCGACTTCAGCGTCGACGATCTGCGTCGCCACTATCATCAAATTGTCTACGCCTTCGGATCGCCAACAGACCGCAAACTGTGGATTCCCGGCGCCGAACTTGCCGGTTCGCTGTCAGCGACAGAGTTCGTAGCGTGGTACAACGGACATCCGGACTACGTTGACCTTGCGCCGGACCTTTCGTGTACGAGCGTTGCTGTGATCGGTGTGGGAAATGTGGCTTTGGATGTGGCCCGTATTCTGGTGCGGGATCTTGATGAGCTGAAGCAAACGGATATCGCGGACCACGCGATAGAAGCGCTCGCAAACAGTCGCGTGCGGGACGTGTACGTGTTTGGACGGCGCGGACCTGCGCAGGCGAAATTCACCAACCCCGAGATTCGGGAGTTTGGCGAGCTGGCCGGAGTAGACGCCATCGTACGCACCGAAGATGTCACTCTCGATGCGCTCTCACAGGCAGCGGTGGACGCGGACCGCACGACGCGCCGCAATGTGGAAATCCTGACGGAGTATTCGCAGCGAGAGAGCGGCGGCGCCGGACGGCGTGTGTTCTTTTCGTTCTTCCGTTCTCCTGTTGAGCTGCTGGGCGAAGGCGCGGTGCAGCAGATACGTGTCGAGCGAACACGGATCGAAGCGAAAGAGGGCGGCGGCCAGCGGGTCGTGGGCACCGGGGAGTTTGAGACACACGACGTGGGCATGGTGCTGCGCTCCATCGGGTATCGGGGCGAGCCCCATGATGGCGTACCCTTCGACGACGACACAGGGACCGTCGAGAATGCAGGCGGGCGCGTCACCCGTAGCGGTGTGCCTGTGCCCGGCGAGTACGTGGCAGGGTGGGCGAAGCGCGGACCTACGGGCGTTGTGGGGACAAACAAGGGCGACGCGATCGAAACGGTCGAGCGAATGCTGGAGGATACCGACGTCCTCCATCCTGCGGGCGCGCAGCTTCCCGATTTTCGTGTCACCCTTCGAAGCAGGGGCGTCCGCACCGTGGACTTCGCAGGTTGGAGCCGCATTGACGCACACGAAATCGCCGCCGGCGAAGCCGCGGGGCGCCCGAGGGTGAAGTCGGTATCGGTAAGCGAGATGCTCAGCCTGGCCGGCATCGAGTAGTCGGCGACGAGGACGCTGGTGCGCAGGTCGGCCGCCATGGGCGGGCTCGAAGAGGCCGATTCCGGGGAATGATCGTTCAGGGCAGCTACGTTGACGCTTCGACACGTCGAGGCGCCGTGCCTATAGCCTGCGTACCTACGGAGAACTCATATGCCTCTGATCATGCCTGTTGTTTCATTGCTGTGGAAAGCCCTTGTCTTTAAGACGGGAGTACACTGGCTGAGCCCGGCGTCGAACGATCGCAAAGAGCGGGCCACCTTCGGCACGATGCTGAACGTAGCCACTCTGTTCGTGGTTGCGTCCGTAGGTGTGACCTTCATGAAGGTGCTCGGCTGGCCGCTCGCGATCGTCGGCTCGACGGCCTACCTCTGTGCCTGGTTCTACGTCTTCGCCCGCTACTTCGGGCTGGGCTTCTTTCGCACCGTAGTCCTGGCCGTGTTCGTGTGGGCCGGACAGGGGGTGCTTTGGATGCTGTTGAAGGTGCTGCCCTTTGTGGAGCCGGGCGGCTTCATGCTCTGAGCGACGGTAGGCGCTTTACGCGCCGGCGCGCCTGCTCGATGCCCGGCTGACAGCCGCCCGTCGTAGCGATTGCCCGCCTATAGAATGCCCATCGTGACGATCGCCGTCCTTGTGATGAAGGTTACGTACACGAGCGTCAGGATCGCCCCGTCCATGCGCCCCACTCGCCGACCGATGAACATCAGCGGGAAGAGCAGCAGGGTGACGCCGACGGTGTAGGGAATGTCGAACACGATCGCTTCGTGGGGCACATTGATGGGGCGGATCAGGGAGACGCCGCCGAGGATGAAGCCGAGATTGAAGATACACGAGCCGACGATGTTGCCGAGCGAGATGTCGGTCTCTTTCTTCATCGCGGCGACGACGCTGGTCGCCAACTCGGGCAAACTGGTGCCGAAGGCTACGATCGTGACCCCGATTGCGAGCTCAGAGATTCCGAACTCGCGCGCGATGTCCGAGGCACTCATGACCATCAGCTGCGCGCCGCCGACCAGCCCTGCGATGCCAATGAGGATCTTCCCGCCGTCAATCCAGGGCGAGTGCGACTCGTCGGCGAGTGCTTTGTGCGCACCGGTGGCTCGAAAGCGTCGCGCCTGTTCGAGCGCCGCGTGAAGGCAGAACCCGACAAACCCCGCCAGAGTCAGCAGCAGGATGCTGCCTTCGATGCGTGAGATGTTGGCGCCGACTACGCAGAAGATGAAGGCGATGACGGTGATCAGCACCAGGAAAGGGTAGTCTCGTCGGAAGACGATGCGTTCCACACCCATGGGCAGAATGAGGGACGCGATGCCTACGATCAGCGCGATATTCGCGATGTTCGATCCCATCACGTTGCCGACGGCCATGTCCGCGCTGCCCTGCAGCGTTGCGATCAGGGATACGACGAATTCGGGCGCGCTCGTTGCAAAGGCCACGATCGTGAGTCCGATAATCAACGGAGATATCCCGAAACGCATCGCGAGTTGCGAGGCTCCGTCAACCAGGAACTCGGCGCCGTAGTAGAGGACGACGAGGCCCGCGATGAGCAGGACGAAATCGATGAGCATAGTTCACGGGGTTGCCGCAGGCTGTCGCCCGGGTGGCGGGGGACATATGAGCGCCCAGGACTCGGGTCAAGGAATGGTCCTGCACGACCCTCTGCGACAGGCACCAAGCGGTGTCGTGCCCCTCGAACGCTGTCCTGCCGGTAGGATCCCTGTGGTGGCGGCGGACCCACACCTTGCTAGTCGTAACGTATGTTGGTATCAGCGCGCGGTGTTCTTACTGAACCGTTTGCGCGCCGATGGCCGCGAGCAGTTGCACCCGAACGAGTATGACTTCGACGCTTTCTCTGCACCGCTTTCTGACCAGCCATCGAGCAGGCAATGCCTGCGCAGTGCTACTCTGCGCAACATTGGCTGCATGTGGCGGTTCGCAGAGCGCCACCGGGACGACCACGGGGACGACCACTGGAGCGAACGCCGGTTCTTCGCCAGCCGTACGATCTACGGATACGAATGAGCCGCGCGCCCGCAACAATCGTCTGGTTCGCTCTGGATTTCGTCAGGATACCGCCGACGTAAACGTCGATGGTGTTGCCGACCAAATCAACTATCGCAGGGGTCAGACCCTGGTCTGGAGTGAGCGCGACGTCGACTTCGACGGGGTCATGGACCTTTTCGAGTACTACGCACCTTCGGGTGCTCTTGTAGAGCAGGAGTTTCAGCTCGATTTCGACGACGAAATCGACGTGATTCGCTTCTACAACGACGATGGCATCCTGACGCACAAATACGTGTCGTCGGACTTTGCCGGGACCACAACGATGTGGAAGTACTATGACGTTTCAGGCGCGTTGCTGCGCATTGAGCGTGATTCAGACATCGACGGCGACATCGATGTCTGGGAGTACTTCGAGAACGGCGCGCTGATACGCATCGGGCGTGACCGCGACGGCGACGGGACTCCCGAAGTGATCGAAGAGGTTGGCGACTAGCTCGAAGCTCTCGGTCTGCGGCGAAACGCCACAGGCTGATGAATGCTCCAGCTCGAGACAATACTTGCAGGGATCGACCTGCATGATGAAACGCCCCGCGTAATCGAAGCAGCCCGTGCGATGAGCACGGTAGTTGATGGATCACGCCTCTTTGCTGTGCACGCGGTGCCGCCGCTGTCCGTTGCGGCGCAGCGAATGCTCATGCCCATGTCGTGCTACGGCGACGACTTCGATGCGCTGCGGGCAGAATTGATGGGCACCGCCAGACAGACGATGCTCGATCGCTTTGGTGAAGACCTGAAACCCCTCGCCGGGCGCTTCAGTGTCGCCGCCGGCCTGGCGGCACCCGCGGTCACCGAGGCCGCCGTCGGCATCGGTCCGGATCTTCTGGTGCTGGGTTCTTCCAGTGCAAAGCACCCTACTCCGGGAGAGGTCGGACCCAGCGCGCTCCGACTGGCAGCGACCATCTCTGCGCCCACCCTCATCGTACGTCCCAGCCCGGCCCCCATTCGATTCAACGCGATTCTCGCTGCTCTTGATCTCGCGGATGGCGCTCCGTCCGTGCTGCAGGCGGCCATTGAGCTCGCGAACGCGATGGACGGCGGCGTCATGGCGACCCATGTCGTCCCATCCGCACGCAGCCTCGACCTCGCCGGCGTGTTGTCCCGGAAGGGAGAAGATCGGCTGGAAAACAAGGTGCGCGACTCGGCCATCAAGCTCTTTCGCCAGACCGCAGGCGCGATGCAGATCCGCTTTCCGCTCCGCGAATCCCTGCCGGAGCGGGTCGGCGATCCACGCATCGAATACGGCGATCCCGGACCCCGGCTCGTTGAGGTTGCTGATGAAACCGGCGCCGACCTGATCGTCCTGTCCCGGTGCCGCGTAGACGAGAGCTCGGGGACCCGTCTGGGACGTGTCGCGGAGTACGTGTTGCGACACAGTCGCGCGCATGTGCTGGTGCTTCCGCCCGAGCGGATCGCCGTGGCAGAGAGCGCCTGACGCGATGGATCCCTTCGAAGAAAAGGTGATCCGACAGCTCTACCTCGAGCCTGCCTCGCTGAGCAGAAACCGGAACTTCGCGACCTTTGAGGATCCTCTCATGAAGCGAGCGCGCCGCCGGGCCGGTCACCTTCGGTCGTTGCGCGATCGGCTCAACGAGGTGCCTGATTGCACCGTTGTTGCCGAGCTTGATGAGACGGACGGGCGCCCCCGATGGTGCATCACGGTCGCTCACGAGGAACGGCGCTGGCGACAGCAGACCTGGCTTGAGCTCGGCGAAGTCGCCATCCTGCTTGAAGACAACTCCCTCAGCGCTGTCGAAGCCCTGCGGGCGGCGGCGCGTGAAGATCGATTTCTGCGCAGCTCTGAGGGCGACCCGTAGGCGATGTCCTGCCGAATCGGCGCGCTGCTCAGGGGGTCGAGATGGCCGAGAACGCGAACACAGGCGTGCGCTCGCAGATCCCGCTGAGGCACGTGGGCACCGGTCCGGGGCACGCTTCGTCGCCGGTGCATTCGATCTCGCAGTAGCCTCTGTCTCCGCACACTTCGCCGAGGCCCAGGCAGGGTGACAGCGCGTCGTCACAGGCGCTGCGGCAGAAGCCCTCAAAGCAGGTGTCGCCGTCGGCGCCGGCAACTTCGCATCCATTGCTGTCACTTCGATTGCCGGTGATGGTCGAGCTCAGCAGCGGCTCAAGGGTATCAAAGCAGGGCGTCAACGAGGTCCAGGGCCGCGTGATGGTCAGTCGAACCCAGGGCTGCGTGTCTTCGCGAATCGTGGGGACGTCGACGAGCTCCGCGACCTGCATGCGGCGAATATCGAGGTCTCGAGAAGCGGCCGATACGATGCGTTCGACGCCGTGTTCCGCGAGCAGGTTCAGCAGGCGATGCGCCTCGTGGTCGCTGACAAAGGTATCGCGATCGACGCGTCCCGGGGAGACCGGAGGAACGTGCATCCACGCGATCGCGCTGCCGCAACCGCCGCTCTCGCAGTCACCGAGTCCGTCGACGAGTTGGAACTGGGTCTCGGTGAGTTCCCGATCGGCGCTGTCGAGTACCAGCCATCGTACGTGGCCGACCGTTGTCGCGTAGTCGAGCTGCCCGAAGGTCTCGATAAAGGCGGTGGGATCGCGCCGCGTTCGTACGTCACCCGGCCCGATGGCAACGCCATAGGGGGCGTTGAGCTCCGCAGCGACCGTCGCCAGGGTTGTGATGGCATCTGACGAGCGGGCGATCTCAAGATTGCCCATGAACTGGACGTAGTCGGGAGCCCACGCGTTGATGTCCTCGACCATCGTCTCGAGGGCTCCACGGTCGGAGTCGATCGCACCGACGACGGCCACCCGGTACTCCGTCGCGTCGTCTGGGAGTCGAGTATAGAACACCCACGCCGAGCAGGGCGACAGGGTGAGTTCGATAACGGGCCCGCTGCGCGCAGCTCCGAGAACCTGCCAGTCGCCGTCAGGCCCCAGGCTCTCCTCCACGCAGCGATCTGACTGCGCTTCGTCGTCAAAGAGACCGGCGAGTGAAGGCACGAACACCAGATCTGCGCCAACGTTTTCGAGCTCGACCTGCAGGGTAATCGATTCTGCGCGGCCGTTGGCCACCCGAAATCTGGGCAACGGGCCTGAGGCACGCAGGCAGATATCCGAGGTGGACGCAGGGTCCGAACAGTTCGAAAGGGCCGATCCCGGCGTGATCGTCGCCGTGATTCTCCGGTCACTCTCGTACTCCCCGCTCGCCAGCCTTGTGTGCGACTCAAATCGCTGCAGGTTGTCCCCGCCGCATGCCGCAAAGGCACATGCCAGCATCAGGCCGGAAAACAGCCTCCATCGAAGGCCGCCGGTCAGGCCGAGAAACCCGCTCCGAACGATGTCGGCGGCGGAGTTTTGCTCGTAGCAAATGGCGCCACAGATTGGCGCTTCTCGCGCGCGGGGCATACAAGGTACCGAATGCGAATAGAGTTGGAAGAGCACAGGCGCCGAGCGCTGATCGGGGTGGGTTACAAGCTCATCACACCGATCATCGGTATCGTCGCCGTGTACCTCTTCCTCTTTCTCGCCCTGAACAGTCGAATCGGCTCGAAGCAGGCCCTCCGCATCCTCAACGAGGTGCTGCCCGGCTCCGTGAGCATCGAGTACCTCGAATTGCAGCCCTCGCTCAACCGCCTTGAGGCCTGGGGCGTCTCGCTGCGCGATACCAACAGCCGAGAGGTGATTCGGGCGCGAAACCTCAGCTGCTCCCTGGACCGAACCGCCGTGTTCTCTCGGCACATCGACCTGCATGATTGCAGCGGCTTCGACGGTGCCGTCCTCGTGCACACAGAAGACGACGGCGCGCTCGGACTCGCGCGTGCGGTGGCGGGGCAGAACCCGAAGAAGGGCGACGGCAACAGCCCATGGTCGATTCGCTTCTTCAATGTGAACCTCCTGGATATCGACCTGCTCATCAACCTGGGGGACATGGCGATGCTCTTCGAGGACACTGCGGCTTCCGGCGGCGACCTCGATCTGACGACCGATGGCTTTCAGATGGAGCTCGCGACCATTCGCGCTACGGGCGGTCGGCTGATGTTCTCCGAGAGGATGCTCAACCTCGGCCCCGGTAAGCACAACACGGCGATGTTGGAGTGGGAGGTTCTTCGGCGTCAGAACCCCTGGCTCGCCATGCGCAGCGAGATTCCGGCGCCGCCGGAAGGCAAGCGGGGAATCCTGGCACTGCCGGTGCACGACCTGCGCATCGACGGCGTGCGATGGCACCGAGAGTGGATCAACTTCGAGCGCCTCGCGCTCCTGGCAGCCGATATCGACATTGACGCCGGCGGTTGGATTCAATTCCTGCCCGAGAAGCCGAAGGTTGGTCCGCGTGAGATGGGCGGCATCAACGTCGACGGACGGGCCCGCATTTCGTTGACCCCGGATTCACCGGCCATTCAGTGGGCGGTCCCGGGTCTGATTCATGGCATCCCGGAGTATGGGCCGGACTCGCAGATCAAACCCATGTCCTTCGACGCCTGGGGCAACGTCAGGTTCTTCGAAGGCTCGACCACACTCGAGTTTGAGAATGTCCAGGTGCTTGGCTGGCCCGTCGACAGCTTCCGAGGCGAGCTGGCGCTCTTCGACGGGCGTCTGACCCTTGCGCCCGGCGCTACGATGGATGTGTGGGGCGGGACCGTCACCGGTGGCGCATGGATGATTCCGCAAACCGGCGAGTACGAGGCGCGACTCTGCGCAACCGGCCTGCGTGTCCCCGACGCACTCGAACGCTTTGGCGAGATCGATGACCCGGTGATGCGCCGCTTCGCGTCTGCCGTGATCTCGACCTCTCCGTCGCAGTGCACAACGCTAGATGACAGCGGCATCGTCTTTGCCGGCGACCTCACGATGAAGGCGATGTTCGACCGCGATCCGGCAGCAGATACGCCGGAAGACAAGGAGATTCAGCCGCCGATGCTCTCTGTCCGCACCCGGGGACTGCGCCTCAACTGGCCGGGAAGCAGCGGGCTCCCCGCGGCGTCGGCGACCGTGGATCTGGACGCCACGCTGGACCAGCGGGGACGGATCGAGCTTATCCCGGAGAACGGGCGCGACGGACTGAGTGTCCGCGCCGGCGACGACTCGATCGCTTATCGCGGCGTCATCGACACCGTCGCTCAGTCGCTCAGTCGCTCCTATGTGGAGATTCATGCCGCTGATCTGGCCGCGTGGGCCGATGTGTTCGGCATCGACGGAGTGCCAACCGGCATGGGCGTGGACGCCACGGGCAACATACATGGCGACATGAGCAACCCGGCGCTCGACCGCCTGTCACTGTCTGTGGATCGGCCCGTTGGCGACGACAGCCTTCCGGACTTCGCTTTCGATGCGGACATCGACATGTCGGGCGGGCGCATGAATTTCGGCACCGTCGATATCGACACTTCGATCGGTGACGTTCAGGTCAGCGGGTGGATCGACCCGATCGGAAGTGGCATCTTCGATGTGAATCCAAACATGTCCATGGACCTTCACGTTGAGGTCGCCGACATCGATCTGGGCACGTTGCCCCTACAGCTTCCCTTCGGTGGAGACATCGTCTTCGCAGATGCTGACATCAGCGGGTCACTGGACAACCCGAACGCTAGCGGGAGCTTCCTCGCGAACGACATCGTGGTCGGGCAGGAGTTCGTTGAGATCGTCCAGTCGGATTTTGAACTCAGCGACAATCGACTCTCGCTCACCGATCTCTACGTGATCAAGGGTAAGGGCGAGGTGACCGGCGACTTCGCGTGGGACATGACCGGCAACGACATCGCCTTCGACCTTCGTGGCCGCGAGTTTCTGCTCGAAGAGATCCAAACACTGAGCACATCGACGGCTCGGACGATGGGAGCCATGCGCTTCGATGTCGCCGGCTCCGGGCCCATAGACAACCTGGACCTGGAAGGCTCCATCATTGTCGACGATCTGCAGGCGGCGGGGCGCTACTTTGGGCGCGGGGTGATCGTTCTGGACTCCTTCGACGGCGGCGTGGAAGCGTCCGGCACGATCGCTGGAGACGTGGATTTCGCACTGCGTTCCACATTTGACCGAGGACCGGTCGAGCTCAGCGGGCACTTTCGGCACCTTCCGGTCACCGCGTGGGCGCCCGAGCTGCGCGATGCCTTTGGAGGCTCCCACGCGACGGGAACCTTCGATGCTCGGCTGGACCCCTTTGACACACAAAGCTACGAAGTGAGCGCGACCATCTCCGACGTGACGCTCCTCACCGGTGCGCGCGTCTTCGAGCTCGGGCAGCCGGCAAATGTGCGATTTGCGATGGCGCCGGACGGCACCGGACGTCTGGCGCCTGAACTCTCGGTCGATCAGTTTCTTCTAGGCGCCGAGGGCCGCTACCTCTCTGCCAGCGGCGAGATCAGCGAGTTTCAATCTGTCGATGCCCGTATTCAGGGCGAGCTTGATCTCTCGATTCTCCAGTTCCTGCCCGAGCTGATCGTCGACGCCGAGGGCGTGGCAAATGTGGACCTGGTGCTGAGCGGCGCCCTCGACGACCCGGACATGAACGGAACCATCGAGTTCGGTGAGGCGCGGATTGCGCCGCGTGGCCTGGGTACAAGCGCACACTTTGACCGCGGGCGACTGGTCGTCGGCAACGACCGTGCGCGGATCGAGGAGAGCAACCCCCTCGTCGGCAACCTGTACGGCGGCGACTTCGTTGCGTGGGGCGAGATTGGACTCGACGGTTTCATTCCCCACGCCTTTGACATCCGCTACCAGACGACGGCGATGACCTACCGCATTCCAAATGAGCTCAACATCACGCTGAACCTGGATGTGGAGGTCGCCGCGCAGCAGATCGCCGTCCCGGAAACATGGTCGATCGCAGGCGACGTCGAGATCGTAGATGCGCGCTACTACAAGGAATTCGACCTGATCTCGGACTCCATCTCTATCGGTGGCATCGGCCGCACGGTTTCCCAGTTCAGCCTGCCCATCTGGCAGACCAACAAGATTGTCCGCGCCCTCGACGCGGACCTCGTCATCACCGGCCGCGACCGCTTCATGTTTGAGAGCACCATCGCCAACGCCGAGTTCGACATGGAGTTTCGCACAGACCTGAAGCTCACTGGCAGGCTCGGTGAGATGGAGCTGGTGGGCGAGATGCAGATGCTCGACGGCAGCCGCGTTGTGTACAGCGGGCGGCGTTTTGCGGTGGACTCCGGGACCCTCCTGTTCAACGGATTCATCGACGAAAACGGCTTCCCGTGGCCACTGCTCGACGCGGAGCTGACTACAAGTTTGAAGTCGACCTGCTCGGCCCGACGGCGTGGTACTCTCGACACCGCTGCGGACGAAGCCACCGGGCGTACCGTCGACGAGAGCCAGGCCATCTTTATCTCGGCTGACGTCGAGGGGCGCCTGCCGCTCGGCATGACATTCGCTCTGGAATCGACGCCCTTCTACGATCAACGGGATCAGATCTCGTTGATCCTTACCGGCTGTTCTGTCGACGAGCTGACCTCGGGTTCGGGCGCCGCCCCGACGCTCGAGCTCCTGTTTGGCCCGGTCATCGATGTGGTCGAGCGCAACGTGGAGTCACAGCTCAATGTGGACGACGTCGACCTGATCCCTACACCTGAGGGTACCGCCGAGATCGTTATTGAAGACGAGGTCAGTGAGCGCTTCACCTGGACCCTCGACGCAGCGATCGGAACGGGCGCGCAGAACCGACAATCGCTGGCCGGTCGATACACGCTCTTCGATTGGTTGACCTTTGAGCTCCTCGAAGAATCCCAGCCCGACGAACCGGTAACCATCGACAGCAGCCTTCGCTTTCGTCTGAGGCTGGATTGATGCGGATCGCCTCCATCATCGCAGCCCTCACCGTCGCCGTCGCCCTGTGTGTTGGCGGTAGCGCCGCCGCGCAGAACGAAGAGCACGCGATCGTTCGTACGGCGGAGGTGTCCTGCGACCTGCCCCGTTGTTCACGCGGAGATTTTGAAGACCGCCTGTTGCGCCTGACGGGAATCTCTCCCGGCGACAACGTAACAACCAACCGTATCCTGGCCGGGGCGCAGCTGCTCTTCGAGACCGGCTACTTCGCGCGGGTAACTCCCCACGTCGAAGCGCGGCGGGATGGCAGCCTGGATGTGCGCTTCGAAGCCGAGGGCGCAGTGTTGATTCGCAACGTTCGTATTCGCTCGGGACTGACGCCGGGTCGAGCGATCGAGCGTCGAATCTCGCTCCGCTCGGGCAATGTTTGGAATGATGACCCGGAAGAGGTTGAGCGTCATCGGCGGGCGATCGTCGAGATGTTTGAACGTGACGGCTACTTCGGCACCACCGTTGATTTCGAAGTGAACGAGGTCAGCGAGTTTGTTGTCGACATTGTCGTGCGTGTGCGGCGCGGAGACCGGCTGGACATCGACACCATCTATATTCGCGGCCACGAGCACTACACATACGACGAGCTCCGGGACATGCTCCTGTCAGAGTTCAGCTTCCTGCGCAGCTTCACGAATCGCGAGTTTACCCGCGCGACCGAAGCGGTCATTCAGGAGTACCGCCGGCAGGGCTTTATTCAGGCGCGCTTCACCGAGAGTGAGGCGAGTGTCGACGAGGAAGCACACCGCGTGGATTTGTTCCTGGAGATTCGCGAGGGGCCGCGCTGGGAGATCGATTTCATCGGAAACTCAGTATTCAGCGACGATGACCTCCTTGAGTCCCTGTCCTTCTTTCAAACAGGCTTTATCGACGACCAGGAGATTGAGCACGCGACACGGGAGATTCGCTCACTGTACGAAACCCGCGGCCACTTCTTCGCGTCCGTTCGAGTGCAACGCCGCGACCTCGGCGACGGCCGCGTCAGTCTGCGCTTTCGAGTCACCGAAGGCGAGCCCGCCGAGATTCGGGAGCTGCGGTTTGAAGGTCTGACCGCGTTCGATGTCAGCGAGCTGCGAGAGCTCATGACAACAAGTGAATACGACCTCTTCACCCCCGGCGGCTACCTGCAGCGCGCGCGTTTGGACAACGAGCTCGATCGCATCGAGAACCTCTATCGCGAACACGGCTACCTCGAAGCTGTGGTCACGCGCGTGGTGATGGTTGGCGCGGACGAAGGGCGTGCGCTGTACCTCACCATTCACATCGATGAAGGGCGCCAGACGCTGGTCACCGGCGTTCGGGTCGAAGGCGACGGTGACCGCCCCGTAGGTTCGCGTCCCGCTTCCCTGCAGTTGCGTCCCGGCGACCCCTTCGCGGCGCAGCTTCTTGAGTCGGATCGAGAGCGTCTGCGCGCACCCTACGTACCGGAGGGATACACGACGGTCGCCGTGAACACCCGGTGCAGTTTCGACGGCGCGCCCCTGAGCGAGTGCCTGGTTGTCGGCCTGCCGCAGACCTGCCGGCTGCACCTTGCGCGGGATGTGGAGACGGCCTGCGAACGGGTGGAACGCGGCGGATTTGTTGTCGAGGAATGTCAGCGGGTCGACGCGGCCGAAGAGTGCGAGATATTCGAGGCAGCAGCGCCTTCGCGAGTAGAAATCGTGCACGACATCGAACCCGGTCCATCGGTCAGGTTCGGTGAAGTATTTGTGCACGGCAACTTCGATACACAGGCGTGGGTGATTACAAACGAGCTGCACTTCCTTCACCAGAACCGGCGCCGTCGCGGCCGTGTCGACACCGACATTCCCTTCAACACGGCAGCTATCCTCAGAGGTCAGTCGAACCTTCGGCAGCTGGGCATCTTTGATTCCGTGCGGATCGAAACCCTGGGTCCGGCGCCCGGTGACGACCGGGTTCATGTAGTGATTCGCGTAGAAGAAGCATCCGTGCACTACCTGGAGTGGCGGGTCGGCGTTGACGCCAGAGTAGGCAGCGCAGATCGCCTGCTCACGCTATCCAACGAGCTTACATGGCGAGACGTGAACTTCAGAGGCCGCGGAGAGGAGATGCGCGTCGTCGGTCGCTTCGACTTCGACATCCTCGATTCAGGCCGACTCAATGACGGCGAGTTCGACGCCGAACTGCGGGCAATCTACTTCGACCCGCGCTACTACCTGTTTGGTTTGCTTCGGCGGGATCGCCCGTGGGAGGGGCGCCTTGAGCTCGCGTTTGAACACAATCGCCTCGCCCTGCCACCTCTGCCGCAGACCCGCGAGATTTCTCTGGATGCGCGGCTTCGCGACAGTCTGCGCAAGTTCAAGGGTGTGTTCTTCGAGCTGGGCTTCAATCTGAGGCGAACCCTCACACTGGACCAATCAACGTCCGGCACCAGCGGTGAGTTTGAGCCGGCGCTCGTATTGTCGATCACACCCCGTGTTACGATTGAGCGGCGCGACAATCCACTGAACCCGAGTCGCGGGTTCTTCAGTGAGTTTTCACTCGAGATCGCGGACGACTTTCTCGGTATCCTCGACTCGGAACAGTTCACGAAGCTCTCAATGCGACACAGCCACTTCTTTCGTCTCGGCGAGCACTTCGTGTTTGGTGCAAACATCCGACTCGGCTTTGCTGTCGGTGGCGTACTGAGTGGGTTCAAGTCGTCCGAGCGTGTTGCCCTTCCTCTGAGCGAGCGCTTCTTTCTCGGCGGCGTCAGCAGCCTGCGTGGTTTTGGCAGAGACCTGCTCGACACAGTGGGCAGCGATCAGATTGGTGGGGATGTCTCAATCAACGGAAACGTCGAGCTTCGGTACCCCTTTGTTCGATCGGTAGGCCTCTACGGTGCTGTGTTTGTTGATGTGGGCCAGCTGGCCGCGAACGTCACCGACCTGCGCTTCGATGAGTTTCGTCCGACGGCGGGCTTCGGGCTTCGTCTCCTGGTAGCCGACATCGTGCCGATTGTGGTCGATTACGCAGCGGTGCTTGGCCGACGTCCCGGAGAAGACTTCGGGCGCCTGCACTTCAACGTCGGCTACACCTTTTAGATTCAAGGCGAGGGCGGGGCCTCTTTTGCCCGGATCTGAGGCGCCCATTCCGAAGCCGGACCGGCGGTCATGAGGGCGCAGTTCCGGGTCTGGGATTTGCGGATCGCGTCGCCCGCAGGATCATGATCGTGCCGACGATGCCTGCAGCCACGGACGCTGCCAGGAGCCCGATTCGCGCTGAGGTTGCGGAGTCGCCTTCCAGGGCCAGGCCGACAATAAACAGGGACATGGTAAACCCGATGCCGCCCAGCCAGGCCGCACCGTGGAGCATGGACCAGTTCAGGTTGGCCGGCATCTCGCAGGGTCCGAAGCGAACGCCCAACCATGCGCCCAGGGTAATCCCAACCGGCTTTCCGATGAAGAGGCCGAGGAGCACACCGAGCCCGACAGGTCCGAGCCCCTCAGAAACCCCGTTCAACGACACGCCGGCGTTTGCGAGCGCGAAGATGGGCATGATTCCGAAGAGGACCCAGGGTTGGAGTGCGTGCTCCCACTGCAGCATCGGCGATTCGGCGTTGTTGCACAGCTGTCGAACGCGGTGCAGCGCGTTGTCAGGCGCCAGCGTACGACTCTCAAGGTCGCCGCCGGCGAGCACCTCTTTCAGGCGGTCAACGAACTCATCGGTCGGCCATTTGCGCCGAGCAGGGATGAAGGCGGCAAGAAGAACGCCGGCGATGGTTGCGTGGACGCCGGTCTTCAGAACCGCAACCCACAAGGCGATTCCCAGCACAACGTAGGGTACCGGGTGTCGGATACCCGCGCGGTTGACGATGAAGAGCGCGAAAAGGACGCCCGCGGCGACAACGACGGGAATGATCGTCACTCCGTCGGTAAAGAAGGCGGCAATGATCACAATGGCGCCGAGGTCATCAACCACCGCGACGGCGGTCAGAAACACCTTGAGCTCGACCGGTACGCGATTGCCGAGCAGGGCCAATACCCCGAGCGCGAACGCGATGTCCGTTGCCGCGGGCACAGCCCAGCCTGCCGGGTCACCGCCCGCGCCCATGTTCACAAGGGTATAGATGACGGCGGGTACAATGAGGCCGCCGAGTGCTGCGAAGACCGGGAGCGCGGCGCGGCGTGGGGTCGACAGAGCGCCTTCAAGGAGCTCACGCTTCACCTCGAGCCCGACAAGCAGGAAGAACACGGCCATCAGGCCATCGTTCACCCAGAGCAGCACTGCCTTTTCGATCTTCAGAGGACCAATTCCGACACGTGCCTCCACGGCGAGCAGTGAGGTCAGCGCATCGGCGGCAGGCGAGTTCGCCATAACGAAGGCGATGACCGCAGCGATCATGAGGAGGATGCCCGCGAGGCCGGGCACACCAAAGCGGGCGATCAGGCCGTTTCCGGCACCGGAGGAGGAAGCGTGGGCTGCCAAGTCTTTTCTCAACGGGCGAAGTGGGAAGCGCGAGGGTTCACGCAGTGTCGTCGTTCGTCATGAAGGTGGACCCCCGATGACACTTCGTCCATTACGAAATAACGAAAGAACACTTAGTAAAAAGCGAATAAACAATGTCGGGCATACTGAACTACCAGCACCTCCTTTACTTCTGGACGGTGGCCCACGAAGGCAGCATCGTCGCCGCCTCGAAGCGACTGCATGTGACGCCGTCGACGATCAGCGTGCAGCTGCGGGCTCTGGAAGATCGTTTTGACTGCCGGCTCTTCGATCGCGTGGGGCGCGGTCTGAAGCTGACCGAGGTCGGACACACCGCGTATCGCTACGCCGACGAGATCTTCAGCACCGGGCGCGAGCTTGAGGGATTCCTGAGCGACAGGCGGCCCGGTCACGTTCTTCGACTCGAAGTCGGCGTGGCCCGTTTTCTGCCAACGAGCGTCGCGTGGACGCTGCTGCGCAGCGCGTTTACCGGCACCGAGTTGATGCGGGTCGTGTGCAGAACCGCAGACTCGGCGACTCTGGTCGGCCAGCTTCTGCTGCATCAACTCGATGTTATCCTCAGCGATGTTCCCCTGGCCCCGGAGCCGTCCGTGAACCTTTACAACCGCTTCCTGGGCGAGAGTGGGGTCTCGTTCTTTGGTGAGCCGACGATGGCAGAGCAGTGCAGGTCGGACTTTCCGCGCTGCCTGGAGCGGACCGGCGTACTGGTTCCCACGACAGGTACCGAGATGCGTCGCAATCTGGACGCCTGGTTCGCTCGCATGGCCATCGACCCGATGATCACGGGAGAATTCGACGATCTGGCGCTGATGAAGACCGCAGGCGCCAGTGGTCTGGGCCTCTTTCCGGTTCCCGACTTCGTCGCCGATGTCGCAGCTGCACATTACGGCGTCCGTGCTGTAGGCAGAGCAGAGGGCGTACGGGAACGCCTGTTTGCGGTGTCTGCGGAGCGGCGAATCAACCATCCCGGCGTCGCCGCGATCGTCGAACATGCCGCGCAGTTCTTTGCCGAGGCCGCAGCTCCGGACCGGCTGCAGGGGCGCGAGTAGCTACGAGCGCGAGTGCCCGCGCCGACAGGGCGAAGCTTGATGGGGCTGTCGTGGCCCCGGGCGGGTGATGTCGGCCCTACGATCGTCGGGGGCTGGGGCTGCGCCGGGAGAATCCCGCCGACATCGTCGGACGTTTGACTTCGCATCGAAACCAATATAATCAATCGATTGATTAAATTGATTGTGAGCGGAACTCGCGGGAGAAGCGGCCCTGGCACGCATGGCACCACATCAGGTTGAAGAGACGCGATCGCAGATACTCGACGCCGCGATCGCGTGCTTTGCGCGCGAAGGTTTCAGCGCCACGTCGACGCGCTCCCTCGCCGCCGAAGCGTCGGTCAACTCTGCGACCCTCGCGTACCATTTCGGAAGCAAGCAGGGCGTGTACGACGCCGCTGTCGCCGAGGTGTATGAACGATTCGGACGCAGCGCTGCGGAGCTCTCCGGCGAGCTCGGAGCGATGAACGGCCGGCAGCGACTCGCGGCCGTGTATGCCCTTGCCCGACGTGAAAGCGCAGCGACGCGCCTGCTGCTGCGCGAAATTCTCGATCACGGACAGCTGCGGGATGAGACCGTACGGGCACACTTTCTGCCCAGTGTGGAACAGAACGCAGCGGCGCTCGCGTCACTGCTCGGTGTCGAGCCGACCCTGGCCCGACAGGCGATGACAACGATGAGCTTCCTCATCGGACGTATCGCCGTGCAGAGTGAAGATTCCCTTATGGACGCCTACGGCACAAGCGATGCGTCCGAAACTCAGGAGCTGATTGTCGATCACCTCCTCGCCATCTGGCAGACACTGACGGAGACATGAGATGCGATTTCCCCTTCCCGTAACGAACCCGCCACCGAACGCCTCCTGGGAGTGGAACGGCAAGTTCACCGATGAGCAGGCGCGCTTCCTGGACGAGCACGGCTTCATTCGCTTCAGCAACTTCGCATCGATGGACGAAGTCCAGATGATACGCGATGAGCTTGCCGCCGTCGAAGCGCAGTGGGTGCGTGAAGACCGAGAGTTCGTAAACGGAATTCCGATCAAGTACGGAATCAACGATCTTGGCGAAAAGTTTGTTCAGCGCTTCGCGTTCGCGTCGCTCTTCTCGGAGAAGATGACCGCATTCTTTGGCGACCCGCGCTGGGAGATTGTGAAGACAATGTGTGGTGAGGGATTTCGCATCGGGTTGGACGAGAAAGACGGTGTGGTCGTGAATCACTATCTCAATGTGCCCGGCTCCAAATACAAGCGGCTCGGCTGGCACATCGATGCGCTACGTGATGTCTTCTACGGAAAGATGCCCGAGCCGATGTGGAATGTCGGCATGTACCTCGATGATTCGCACATCGACAAAGGTGCCCTGCGGCTGATCCCCGGCACACACAAACAGAGCTTCCCTGCTCTTCTGTTCGGCAAGCGACACTTCATGGACAACCGCGACGACCCGCGGGAGTACATCGTCGAAGCGGACGCCGGCGACCTCACCCTGCATGACGGTCGACTCTGGCACCGGGTCGGGAAGTCGCTCAACACCGGTCCGGCAAGCCGCCGACGAACCATGTACATTCCCTTTCTGAACGGCGATGTCCTCAAGAAGAATGAGGGCAGCAAGACGCCATTCTACCACCGATTTTCGCGACTGATCGGTTGAACGCGCCGAAGCAGGAAAGGGTACTTGTCACCGGCGCTACGGGTTTCATCGGTCGCGTCACGGTATCGAAGCTGCTGGCGAGCGGCCGAGCAGTTCGTGTGTTTGCTCGCGCCTCGAGCAACCTGAGCTGTTTCGAAAAGCTGCCGATCGAAGTGCATATCGGCGACCTGGGAGCCCCGGCATCTGTCAGAGAGGCGGCGGTCGGCGTCGACGTAATTGTCCACGCCGCCGGCGGTGGACAGGCGCTCAGCGTCGATGCCCTGCGCGCGATGAACGTCTCAACCACACGAGCCGTCCGCGACGCCGCGCTCGCGCAGGGCTGTCGCGTCGTGTTTGTATCGTCGCTCGCAGCATCGGGTCCACTGGACGGTGACGAGGGCGCACACATCGGGCCGGTGTCGAACTACGGCCGCGCGAAGCTCGAAGCCGAAGCGATACTACTCGGAAGCTCGTCCACTGTTCACGTGACCGTCCTGCGGCCGCCCGCAATCTATGGCCCGGGCGACCACCGCATGCTGCCGGTGTTCAAATCGGCGGCCCGCGGCCTCATCGCACTTCCCGCTCCTGCACGGCGCGCTTCCTTCATGCACGTGGATGATTGTGCCGCAGCGATTGTGTCGGCGACCGAAGCTTCGGAGCGCGCTTCGGGCGCCGTGGTCTCGGTCACCGATGGCCCGGCACCGGAGACGGAAGCGGTGATGCACCTCATCGCTGCGGCGCTCGGAACAAAGGCGCGAATCCTGCGAATTCCACTGCCCGTCTTGCGGATTCTCGGTGCCACAAATGACCTTCTCTCGCAGCTTCGACGACGGCCGGTACTGCTTTCTCGTGACAAAGTCCGCGAACTGGCGCAGAGTTACTGGGTCGCTGACTACCAAACCATGGGGCCGATGCTGGGATTCACTCCGAGCATTACGTTGGCAAATGGGATGGAGCAGACAGCGCGCTGGTATCGTGACGAGGGCCTGCTTTGATGTACGAAATGCCCGCTCGGCTCCTGATGGGAATGTACCGTTTGGGGTCACAAGGCGGTGCGCTCACCGATCTCTCGGTGTTGCGCTGGAATCCGTACAACCAGGCGTTGATGTTCATCACGATGGCCGCTGCCATCATGCTGACGATCCATCGATACGGACTCGACGTAGGGCGTATCCAGCAGCGACTGCTCGGGAGCTCGAACTCCGCTGAGGGCGCACAGACCCGTGCGGTCATCATCAGCCGAATTGGCGGCGGCGTGCTGTTCTTCACCGGCTCCATCGGCTCCATCCTGGTCGTGGGGCGCGATCCCTGGAGCTATCGTATTCTTAGCGGGGACCCGATGTGGATGGTCCTCGGTGTCGTTGTCCCCCTGCTTGTGGTCCTTCCCTTCCTCTACGCAGCGGCGCAGCAGCCCTCGATGCAGGCACGATACCCGGAGATTCGCGCGCGCTGGGTGCCTTCCTCTCTGGCACTCACGAGCGCCGCGGCCTGGCTTGTGTACCTGGTCGGCTACGAGTTCATGTTCCGTTCCCTGCTGTTGTTTACGTACCGAGCGGCGTGGGGCACCTGGCCCGCGATCTTCGTCACCACTGCGCTATATGTCCTTGCACACTTCCAGAAGGACGGTGCCGAGACCGCCGGCTGCTTCTTCATGGGCTTCGTGTTTGCGGCGATCGTGCTTGTTTCAAACAGCATCGTGCCCGCGATTCTCCTGCACTTTGCGATTGCCGTTGTGTCGGAGAACCTGAGCGCTCGCGCGAATCCGAACATGCACTGGTGGAAGACACGGCCGCGAAGAACGAGCAGCGATTTCAGAAAGATCGGCACGGACACCTTCGACAAGGTTCAATGAAGACAGACCGCAACTTCCGAGGGCGTACTGCCTGGGTCACGGGCGCCGGTTCAGGGATCGGGGCGGCGTTGGTGACGACTCTGCTTGCGCGCGGGACCAACGTGGTTGCAGTGGACCGGGACGCAGACAGACTCACAGAGCTGCAGGAGCACAGTCCCGCAGGGCGCCTGCACTGCGAAACCGTTGACGTCACGGACGCAGAGGCGGTCGCCGACAGTGTTGATGGTCTTGTCCGTCGACACGGCAGGTTGGACTACGTCTTCAACAACGCCGGTATCGGCCAGGCAGGCGCGGTCTCGGACCTGAGCCTCAGCGACTGGCGGCGTTGTATCGACGTTAACATCGGTGGCGTCATCAACGGGATTCACGCCGCCTGGCCGCATCTGGTCGCGCAGGGCAGGGGACACATCGTGAACACTGCCTCTGGAGCCGGCCTGGTTCCACGTCCGGGCATGGTACCGTATTCGATGTCAAAGTGGGCTGTGGTTGGTCTCTCGATCTCGCTTCGAGAAGAAGCCGCAGCGCTCGGGATTCGCGTGAGCGCCGCCTGCCCCGGGCACATCCAGACACGCATTCTCGATGACGCCGACATGCCCGGCCTCGATCGCGAGAGTCTCCTCTCGTCGATCCCGGGCACGGGAATCGCCGCCGAGGACTGCGCCCGGATCATGCTTCGCGGTGTGCGGGCGAACCGCGCGGTGATACCGGTCGGCGGCCTCATCAACGCGGAGTGGCGGCTGTATCGACTCGCGCCTCCTGTAGGCGCCGCGCTCGGCCGCGTGCGCAATCGGATGATGCTGCGACACCGCCGCAGGGGTTGAGTCAGACCGTCGGATTCTCTGCGACGAGCGCCTCCGGCTGTGACGCGCCTGCGCTTTCACTTGCTGCAGCAGCGTCCTCTCGCTTCGCGATGCGCCGCAGCGCAAGCGCAAGCGGGGGCAGGAAGATGTAGGAAACCAGCGCATAGAGCAGCACTTCAAAGCTGGTCTGGTCGCCGAAGTACTCGTCCGCGATCAGAAGCGCGACCGCTGTCCCGCGGGTGGCGCTCGTAAAGAGCAATGCGACGCGCTGCCCACGTGAACCGGGTACGAGAAGGGCACAGACGGACATTACCGCAATGAACAGGATGGTAGCGACCGGTGGCATCCAGCCGTGTTCCGTGGCGGTCCCGCCCTTGAAGATGATCAGCGCTGTGGCCAGGATCGCCAGACAGACGTTTGCCAGAATGTTCAGAATCGGATCGAGTCGCCCGGATATGTCCTCGCGAAAGTGTCGTAGTGTGAGTCCGGCGAATAAGGGCAGCATGACGAAGGTGAGGATGGTCCAGAGTGCGCTGACTGCAGAGAACCTGTGGTCGCCGCTTGCGACGTCTGAGAGCAGGTAGGAGGCGATCGGCGGCGCAAACGCGATCGTCGCAAACACACAGATGATCATCAGAGCGATCGCTGTTGGCAGGTCGCCCTTTCCCCACTGTGTGAAGACAGGTCCGGCGACGGCGCCCGGTGCAATCGCACACAGGACCAGGCCGGCTCCGATCTCTGGCGGCAAGCCGAAGAGCTCGATCAGTCCCATCGCCAGTGCGACGGAGCCGACGAAGTTCAGAACCAGAACAACGGCCATCAGGCGCACATTCATGATGGCGCGCCCCAGCTGCCGGAAGGTGAGGTTCATGCCCATCGAGGCCATGAACGACACCAGCAGTGTACGGACGAGAACCGTCTGCAGAATGTCTACGCTCATCCAAAAGCCGTGGAGTCATGGGTGCGAGAGTTCGCTGCACCGCGCAGCGAACCTGCACTCATGGGCATACGTTGATCGAGCCGTTGGGCGGCGCCTCAAAAGCGTCGTCATCGATGCGAATGGCGCCCCATGTTGCGCCGTCCAAAGGCAGAGCCAGAGGCGAATATGCCTCGCCGTCGCCGACGCCACACATGGTGTCGCTGTCCTTGATGATGCCGCGCAACGCGATGTCTGCACGAACCTCGCCGAGTGAGGACTCCGTGACGAGGTCGCAGATGACGAGTCCGAACTCGCCGTTGTCATCCACCGTCGTCGAGAAGCTGGCGATAGCCGGTTGTAGGGGGCCCTGAGCGGGCGAACGGATGAAGCCGTCGAGCGTGGCGCCGTCTCCAGTTTCGCGGTACACCGTATCCATGATCAGCCCGATCTGTGTCGCACCGCTGAGCAGGTTGGCCTCGAAGAAGTAGCGTCCGGAGACGTCGGTCGGCACACCCTCGCCCAGGTCTTCAATCGGCGGCGCGAGGGTCTCTGTGCAATCCCCCGTTCCCGCGTCTCCGTCATTGCCGGCGTCCTGATTGGGGTCGACGATGTCTACTGCGGGGCAACGGTCGGGCACTTCAGTAGGCTGTGTTCCGTCGTCGCTGTAGGGCTGCGCGCCGAAGATCGTGTTGATGAGTGGGAAGTTGCGCGGCGCATACACGACGCTGTCCTCGTCCTGGATGCTTCCACACATGAATCCGTTGTCGATCACGATGACCGAGAGCGTAAAGTCCGTATCCACCTCTGTGTTTGGAATCGGCGACAATTCACCCGGGACCAGGACGCGGCCGGTGGCGATCTCCATTCGGCCGTCCTCTGTGAGCTGCGTCGTGAAGCTCGCGAGGGGAGGGGAGTCGACCGGCGCATTCGCCATCCTGAACTCACCGGTGATGTCTGCGATGTCACCGGTGTCGTTCAGCTGAAAGGTGATGAAGGTCGTGCGCAGCTCCAGGAGCACGTCGCCGAGGGGCAGGAGATAGATGTTGAACAGCCAATCACCGCGGACGTCGACGAGCCGGCCTTCAAGATCGTCGTAGCTGAATGACGTGCCACCGGTGCGTTCAGTCGCGGTCCGGTCGACGAAATCGTTATAGATTTCGAGCGGTGCGTCTTCGCATGCGGAAGCGAACACAAGGACGGCAGAGACGGCAGCGACAATTTGTAGCAGCGGAGATCGCGTGATGGTCATCAGAATCTCCCTGCGAGTGATACGTTCAGAAAGAGACGTGTGTCTGTGTAGGCACCGTTCGACCGGGGCTCGTGAACACTCTCGGTGACGGTGACTTTGGGGTAGATGTCGTGTGTGTACGATGCGAGCAGTGTGAGGTTGTCCGAGAGAATCGCCTGGATGCCGACACCAATCTGAGCCTTGTTTGCGTCGGACAGCGACGGGTCAACGCTGGTGTTTGGAATCGCGCTCGGGTCGAAACCGGCCATGAAGGAGAGCATCCAACGATCAGTGAGCTGCTGGTCGAGACGGAGCCGCGCGCTGACAGTGTTGTTAAAGTTGCGGGGGATCTTCAGCAGAATGACGTCACGATCCTTCTCGTCACGAATGTCGTTCTCCTCGATGACCGACCACTCCGTCCAGTCGACCGTTAGAGTGAGCGAGGTGTTGTTGAAGATGCCGGTAAGCGCGCCCTGCAGCATGCGCGGCAGGGGAAACTGCGTGTACGCGTCTTCGCGAACCGGTGCGACGGTGGCGAAGGCGCTCGACAGGGGCCCGACGAAATCGAGGTCGTATCCGTGTCGATACACGATCGACGCGCGGGTACGCTCACGATCGCAGGCGACTGCGAGAGTGAATGTCGGCTGCACGTCTTTCGCGCCGAAGTGGACCATGCCTTCCTGCAGGTTCCCCTGCAGATCGATCGGGGCATCCCCGGCGTTCAGGTTTCGCGAGCGGACAACGCTGAGCTCGGCGGTCGCCAGGATCAGGCTGCCGCCGAACATGAGTCCGAACTCCTTCAGGGCGACGCCCACCGAGAGAGTGTGTTGGATTACCGTGAGCCCGCCGGAGAGTGAGTTCCAACGCTGGGGGCCGTAGATCGCGCCGGGAAACTCGGAAGGTGCGCCCTCATTGCGGTCCCACTCACCACCGCCTCCGAAAGCAGCGACGGGAGCGTAGGCAAAGCCCGCGTTGATGGTGTCGAACTCGTGCACGTAGCCGAGGGAGGCGTAGGGCAGGACCGCAGTCGTCGACGTTGTGGCCAGGCCCGTATTCGTCCGTACCCTCGCGTCGTAGCGCGCAAGCTCACCTTCTGTAGGGTTCTCCGGGTCCTCGGCGTCTTCTGCGCCGAAGGGTGCGATGACGCGATTGTACGTCGCCGAGCGGTGGATGAGCGTTCCGTCCACCGAGAAGATGAACCCGGGGTTCAGCGAGAGCAACGCCGGGTTGTAGAAGGTCGCAAGCCCTCCGTCCGAGTTCGGTGTTCCATAGATTCCTCCGAAGCGTTGCAGCGTCAGTCCCGCCGCTTCTGCACTTCGCGGCGCAGCGGCCTGGAACACCAACAGCATCGAGGCCAGCGCCAGGACAGCGGGCGTCCGGCCTGCAGCTGTGCAGCAGGGATTCGCCGGGTTCCGGCGAAAGCTCTCGGTTCTCATGTATCCCCCATGATTTCGCGGCCTGAAGTGTGCCGGGAGCCGCTGGTCACGTCAACGTGCGTGGGCCCATGGCAACCCGGTGGGATCCGAGGGAAGAGTCGTCGCCGGCGCCTATTTTCGACGCTGAAGCTCGAGCATGATCGAGCCGTAGCGTCCCGAACGATCGGTCTCCGGTGCCCAGCCTACGACGTGTTGTCGGCCCGTCGACTCGCACCACTCGATCAACGCGCGCTTGAGGACCGGCTCTCCCGCGGAGCGTTTTCCTTTGCCGGTGATGACGCGGCAGAAGCGCAGGTTGCTCGCTCGCGTGGCGATCACAAAGGCCTCGATGCGGGTCAGGGCCGCCGTGCGCCGCTCCATGCGAACGTTCATGACCGGCAGCTCCCGGGCTCGCCGGGATCTGCGCAGGCGCTCGCGCTGTGCCGCCGTCAGGGTGGGCTCGTAGAGCTCGTCAGCGCTGAGGGTCGCAAGCTCCTCGTCATCTGCCCAGTGAAGGCCCGGGTCAAAGCCGCGCTTCAGTGCGACGGTGCGTGTGTTGTCGATACGTCGAATGTCGCCGGACATCTGCTCGTAAAAGAGCAGCTCTTCGGCCCGCATCAGGTCGCCCGGTGCGATGTCTTTGTCGCCTTCGCCGCCGGTCACATCGTCATCACCGGCGTCGGCTACCACTTCGACATCCGAAACAGCGACCCCTTCGCCAAGAAACTTCTTTGCCGGGTCGAAGTCGTCGTGCTCCTCGAAGGCACGTCGCATCAGCTCTTCGGGCGAGATCTGCTCCACTCGCGCCCTGGTTGCGGGTCTCGGTGCAGGCAGTGCTGTACGCGTTGTGGTCCCGCCACTCGGCGCTTGCGCCGGCCGCTGTTCGGCGGCGGGGCGAGCTGCGCCTGTTTTCGGGGCAGGTGGATTCTCTGACCGAGGCGGAGCGTCGAAAAGGTCGGCGAAACTCCCAAGGGAGTTGTTCAACTTCGGCACACTCTTCTGCGCGGTCTTTCGCTTCTTCCGCCGTGCCATCAGTACGACTCTGTCGGGCAGACGTCAGGGTCGTCGACATCGATCGTCAGGCGGCTCACGACGGAATCCGAGGTGTGACAACGAAACGCTGCATGTCATCCGGGAAGGTGACCTGCCCCGCGAAGGTCTTGCGGATCAAGTCGTCGACGTCTGTGCCCATCACCCACGGGTAGCGGTGCACCACGAGCAGGTGGCCGACATCAGCCCGTGATGCGGCGTCCGCCAGGGTGCCGGGCGAGAGGTGCGTTGGCAGCGGCATTTCGTCGGGTGTCGAACACTCAACGATCGCGACATCTGCGCCGCTCAGGCTGTTGATGAGTGCCTCACAGGGGCCGGAGTCACCGGGGATCGCCAGCACGCCGCCGTCAGGTGCAGAGAATCTCCATGAGATGGAAGATTCCGTGTGGCTCACTGTGCCGGAGCGCACCCGAAGCGGTCCGGCGTCGAATTGCACGCCGCGCTCGATCGTGTGCATCCGAACCTGGCTCGGCGGCGGTCGCAGCCAATCTCCGAAAGCGTCCTGCGCCCTCCCAATGATATCGTGTGTCTCCGCTGAGGCGTAGATGTCCAATGGCAGGGCGCGCGTGTACCCGGGCACGTGCAGCGCAAAGAGCAGCGGCATCAGGTCGGCGATGTGGTCGAGGTGCGCGTGCGTGATGAAGAGCGCGTTGAGGGTCAGCGCGCTGCCGCCGGCACGATGGAGCTTCTGCAGGGCGCCGCTGCCGATATCGACGAGAGCGGCGTAGTCGCCACAGCGAAGGAGGTGCGAAGTGGGACCTCGCTCCGCTTCAGGAAACGCGACGCCGGTGCCGAGCGTTGTCAGCTCCATGCCGGCGGCCATCCCTACTCCTGCGCGTCCGGCGCGTCCTGCGTGGGCTGGACCGGCGGCCGCCACTCTTCGGGAAGCGGTGGGTCCGACCAGGTGTATGGAACGTTCACGCGGGTCAGGCCGGTGCGCCCGACGCGCTTGCCGTGAAAAAGGAAGGTCAGGTTGCCTGCGCTGCCCTGTGCGGGCCGGTCGAAGTAGAGCACTTCGTTGATGGTCGCGCCGGCCGCGATGGGGCTGGCCGCAGTAATGCGTCCGGCGACAGTGATGCCGGCCGGGAAGGTGGCAAAGTTCAGCGGCACCATGTCCGCGCCGACAAGAGAAGGCGTGCGCAGGTCGCGACTTGTGTTCGGCGGACGATAGGTCAGCGCCTCGCCCCCTGTGTTGCTGATCGCCAGCTCGAGCTTCACGACCGGCTGCCCGGTGATGCCTTCCTCGCCTGAGGTGTTCGTAATTCGCTCGTACACCGTAGAGATGCGCTGCACGTTCAGGGCGTAGCCGTCGCCGGCGACCGGAGTGCCCATGGTCCCCACGGGCAGCGCCGCCACATCGGCCGCGCTCGGCGCGTCAAAGCGAATGTACCCCGGCAGCTCAACCTCTGAACCGAAGACCCGGGGTGGAATGCTGAGCAGCAGCGAAGTCACGTCCGCGCTCGGCGCGCTGAAGAGCAACAGGTCGTTGAGGGTGGCGCCGGGCTCAATCGTCGTGACGGCGGTCACGGGATCCGCCGGGTATCGAGTCAGAATGGTATCGATGCCGGGGATGTTGTCCGCCTGTTGCGGCTCCGGCGGCGTGCCGCCCGGATCAGCGAAGAGCAGCACGGACTGCGCCTGCGTGGCGGCGGTCGCGGCCCAGCCCAGGTCGTAGCTCAGCGGACCGGCTCCGGTGTTTGTGACCGAAAGATCCAGTTGGAGCACCGGTTCGCTGACGATCACCGCGCCGGCCGCATCTTCGAGATCGATGCGAACGTACGTAGCGCTGTTGAGCACCACCTCAGCAGATCCCTGAGCAAGCGGCTGCCCCATCGTGGTGACCACTGGCTTCTTACAAGCGATCGCCGTCAGGCAGACGAGCACACAAACGAAAAATCGGGCCACACGCATGAATCAACCGGGTCCAAAACAGGGGCCGGAAGCTAACACGACGCCAAAATGGGTGTCAAACTACCGTTAGCGCGTCAAAAACCACGTCCGCCGCCACGGTCAACAGCTTGCGGAGCTCCCCGACAACGGTTTTCAGCTCGAACTGTCCCCGGTCGCCGACGCAAATGCCCGCGAGAAGTAGCTGAGAGCGAGCTGAACTCCGGCTTCAACCTCCTCCTCGTCCTTCTGAAGGAAGTCCAACGCGAAGCCGTTGAGTGCGCTGAAGAGTACCTGAACCCCGGCGCGGATCACTTCGGGATCGTCGATGTGATCGGCAAGCAGCGACTCCGCGACCGCGTTTGCCGTGGCGTCGAAGCGCTTCATCATGAGACGAAACTCCGGGCCAAGCACATCATCAGTTCGTGCCGCGACCGCGAGCTCAAGCCAGACCGAGAACGTTGGGCCCCGCAGCGCCGACCACAGATGCGGCAGCAGCTCGGCGGGTCCACCGGTGAAGCCCTCGAGTTCTGCAGCGAACTCCGCGGCCCGACGCATGAGAAGATCGTCAATCGAAGCCAGCATCAGCGCCTGCTTGCTCGGAAAGTGGTGCAGCATCGTGCCGCGAGCCACGCCCGCGCGCTCACACACCGCGACCGTCGAGCTTCGATGGTAGCCCAGCTCAGCAAGGCACGCGAACGCGGCGTCCATCAGGGCCCGGCGCGTGGCGGCGGCGTCGTTCTTTCTTCGAGTCACCGAAGCTCCGGATCGATGAAGGGCGTCGAAACAGTCAGGCTTGACTGTTGTAGCGGAAAGTGGTTGGGCGAGTAAACCGTCAGCATTGACGGTTTGTGCCTCGCGCAGGAGTTCTCGCGATGAAACACATCCTGGATTTTCTCTCAGAGCTGATCGACGGCGGCGACATCTATCTGATCCTGCTGCCGGTGTACGTGGTTCTGCTCGGTGGCGAACGCATTGTGCATGGCCTGCGCGGATTCGGGAGCTGGGACTACCGCGACAGCGCGGCAAACATCGCGATCACGCTCTGGTTTCTGCTCGTCGATATCGTCGTCGGTGGCCTTGTGCCTCTGGCCGTCGTGGCGCTCCTTCACGAGCACCTTTCCCTCTGGACCTTCGAATACACCGCAATCGGCTGGGTCCTCGCGTTCCTCGCCTGGGACCTCTGCTGGTACACCGACCATCGAATCGCCCACAGCACCGGCTTCTTCTGGGCCATGCACCACGTCCATCACTCGTCGGCCGAGTACAACATGACCGTGGCTTCCCGTGGCTTCCTGGCCGACGAAACCCTGCTGAGCCGGCCACTGTTCTACCTCCTGCCGATCATCGGCCTGACCCCCTTCCACTTCGTCGTGGTTCGCATCGTGACCAACATCTGGGGCATCGCCCAGCACACACGAGTCGTCGACAGGCTGCCCGTGCTTGACCGGATCTTCGCCACCCCGTCGAATCACCGCGTACATCACGGCTCCGACCCGAAGTACCTCGACCGCAATTACGGTGAGGTGTTGATCATCTGGGACCATCTCTTCGGCAGCTACACCGCAGAAGAAGAGGAGCCGACATACGGCGTGACCGAGCCCATCGACACGTACAACCCCGTGAAGATACAGATCGCAGGCTTCCGTTGGCTCGGTCAGAAGATGAGACGCGCAGACGGGTGGCTGAACAAGCTGCGGTGTCTGTATCGCAAGCCGGGCTGGGAGCCCTCGGCTGCTCAGAAAAAGCGCCGAGCCCGCAGGCTCAACTCGCCGCCTGAACCCGACTTCGTCGGCGCTGCGCGAGAAGCGCAAGGCCGATCAGCAACACACCCGGCGGAATCGTCCGCGTAAGCGAGTAGGTCGCGCACCCGCTGTCGTCCACCGGCCCGCCGTTCGCCGCATTGAACTCCGCGAGCCCCTCCTCGACCTCTTCGCTGCGGTCCATCGAGAGCATCGGTGGTCCGCTGTCGCCGGCTTCGTAGGAACGCAACAGAGACGGTACACTGCCGATCGTCGGTCCACCGGGAAAGCCGCCCAGCGTGACCGTGGAGCCGTCATCGAAACGCAGTTCCTGCGTGAAGCGGTTATTGCGACAGTCACGCACCCCTTCGACGGTGTGCACGTTGTCCACCTCAGGCAGGTCGCCGTTGAAGACGAACACCGGATCCATTGTCATCTCCTCCGGGTCCAGGGTGGTGAAGAGGCGTGTGATCACGTCCTGCCGGCGAAGCGCGGCGGCAGCTTCTTCCAGAGGTTCGACGATGCGTTCCGAGATCGCATCGTAGAGCCCCGCCGAATCGAGACCGCTTTCGTTGATCGTGTTGTCGTCGATAAGCTGCTGCAGCTCCCGGTCGAGCTGAAACCCGTTGTTCTGCAGGACAAAGCCAACGTCGAAGGCGTTGGCGTCCGCGAGGTCAGCGGGCTCCAGCGTCTGCAGTGCTTCCAGCTGCGCAACGATCGAGTCCACCGGGCCCGAGTAATCCGTCGCGAAGCCATGTCCTCCGGCTTCATCTGCAGCCGCAGTCACGACGCTGCGGTAGTTTCCGCCGCCGCTCGCCCAGGAGATCATCGCAGGATTCAACTCCAACAGCTGGTAGTTCTCGGGCACCGCGCGCTCCGGGCCGACGATGTGCACAAGCAGCCCCATGTCGTCCTGCGCGGCGACCGCCGTCAGCTGAATGGGAATCATCGGCTTGTCGGCCTCGTACGTCACCACCAGCGGTTGGATGTTCCCCACCTCCTGGCCCTTGCTGAGGCGCACCGCGACGAAGCGTGTGCCGGCCATGTCGATGTACGGCTGCGTCAGATTCACCGTCTCAGCGGGGATGTCGTAGTCGTTGTTGTCGAGCCACTCGAAAAGCGCCTGCGTGTCGGTCGCTGCGAGCACTACGGTGTCGAAGGGGCCGACCTGCTCAGAGGACAGGACCTCAACGCCGTTTCGACCTCCGCTTTCGTCGTCGCTCTGCGCGGTGGCGCCGTCCGCCGCGCCGCACGCCATGCTGAAGCCCTGGCCGCGATTGCAGTTGCCCAGCTCACGCCAGTTCACCGAAAACTGCGGCTGCAGCGTCGCGTTCAGCTGCGCAAAAAGCTGGTCAGATGACACCTCGATCGTCGGGGTGTCGGGCACCGGAAGGATCCAGCCGAAACTCTCGGCGGTACCCGTGTACTGAATCTGAATGTACGCAGAGATCCGATCACCATCCGCAATGAAGAGGATCTGTTCGCCCGTCTGATCGATGGGCTGGCCTGCATTGCAGAAGAAGCCGCCGCAGGCCGCAGCGATGGAATTCACCGCGCACACCGCCGCAAACGTCGCGGCGCATACAAGACGCGTGCTCAAGTTCATGATGTCCTCAACCGGGTGGGGGCGCCACACCCAAGCAGTGTGACGGTCCCTCGACTGAGCGTCAAAGGGATTCGCTGAGGGTCTTCAGGGCCTGCAGGTGCACGGCCAGCTCCTTTCGGGCGCTCTCGACGCCGTCGCGAATCTCTTCGTTGCCTGCTTTCGTCTCGCTGCGCTGCGCGACAACACGATCCAGCGCATCTGCGATCTGCCGATACAGACGGTGACCGGCGCCTTCGACGAAGGCTTTCAGGCGGCCGGCAAAATCGTCGATAAGCTCGTCGAACTGGGTCTCGACCTTGGCGCCGGCTGTCTTCACCGCTGTCTGTGCCTGGTCAATAGCGCGCTCACGGATTGCGTCGTCGACTTTGCCCTTCAACGCGAAAGCAAGCACCGGCGCCGCGATGGCCAGGGCGCTGCCGACCACCACCTGCGAGAACGCCATGAACGCGACACCGAGGGCGCCGACGGCGAACACGCCGACATCATAACCGAAGGTATCTACGTCAAAGTTCAGGTTGCGTGTGCGACCGCCAAGCTCGGATTCCACAAGGTCGAGCGCGTCCTGCATGTTCTGGTTCGTGATCGAGATGATCTCTTCGGCGAGGTGCTCCAGCTGAAAGGCGACGTGCGTGCCCTCGCGCTCAAGCCAGGTCTTGAAGGTGTCGTGGATGAAATCCGGCAGGTAGCGCTTGATGTCCGAAGCGCTCGCCCGGGAGATTTCCTGGGGCAGCGCCGCGGCAAACTCGCTGACGAATGAGCGGATGTTTGCGCGGGTGGCGGCGGCGATCTCGGCCGCCTTCGCGTCGATCAGAGCGACGTTGTCGTCGACCATGATCCGGCTCTGAGAGAGGCGGCTGTGAATCGTCGCCACCTTCGCTTCGAGCTCTTCTTCCTTGAGCATCGCGGCGCCCCACTCGATGGCGAGGCCATGATCGAGGATGCTGCCGAGGCGCAGGCCTGAGCGCAGGGCGCTGTCGACAATGATCTCGTCGCGCTGCGTACTGACATAGTCGGTCACGGCGTTGCGAAACGCTTCGAAGCCCTCGTCGCTGCTCTCGATGGCGCGTCGCGCGGAGACCGAGAACAGCGGGACATCGCCGATCAGCTCCTGCAGCTTTGAACGTACGTGGCCTTCGACCTCGTTCAGCTCGAGGCGGCTCAGGGTGTCGACTTTGCCGATCACGAAGAAGACCCGCTCAAGGCTGTTTTTCAGGAGCCGGTCACGAATGAATGTCACCTCGGAGCGCTTCATCGCCTGCGACGCGTCGAACACGTACACGACGACGTCCGCGCGGGGCACATAGCCGTAGGTAATCTCGGCTTTCTGCTGCGAGATGTCGTTCACGCCAGGGGTGTCGACGATGACGAGACCGTCGGCGAGCAGCTCGGACTCTACGGGCACTTCAACGTAGCGCAGGTCGGCCGGGGGATCGTCCGTCAGAGTGAGCTTCAGCTTGTCCGCGCTGACCTCGTTGACGCCGGATTCGCAGACCAGTCGGGCGTCGCCTCCGCCGTGCTCGATGTGGGTGATGACGCTGGTCGTCGGTGTGATCCCCGTCGGAACCAGCTCTCGGCCGAGCAGGGCGTTGATCACCGTGGACTTGCCGTGGTTGAACTCGCCGAGCACGACCATCGTCATCCGCCGCTCTCTGAGGGCGGGGAGCCGCTCATTGCGCAGCTCGTCAGCGACGGCGTTCATGCCGTTGGCCGCGGCCAGATCGGCGATTTGGGTGAGCAGCGACGCAAGCTGCTCCTGTGTGCTGCCGGCCTCTGCTTCGGGTGTAGTCTTCGGGTCGCTCATAGCATCTCAGCGCGCGATTGTGCGGCCGGTCGGGAGGCAACGCGGCGCGCAGAAAATGGCGGCGCTGCGTCAGCTGCAGCGTCCGTACCACGGGTAGAAAAAATGGCGGTCGAGAGAAGCGCGAGGGGATCTGGGACGCGATCCGAAAACCGCCCGGGAGACACCCCGCAGATTGATTTCCAGCGGCTTTCGTTCCGATGTCCTGCGTCGCTGCCAGACTCGGGTCGGAAGACAGTTGAGTGTGTTTCGCACGTCTTCATAAACGTGTCCCGCACACCCGATCTCCGACTCCTTGTGTCAGCAGCCCTATACCGCAGGGTGCGGAGGGCGATGCCAGGGGAAACCGCAGCGAAGTGATCGGCGGACGCACAGTCGTGTCCATGCCGGCTCAACGCTTCAATCGACCTACAGTACACTTATGACCTCATCGACCTGAGCGTCAACCTCATGCAGAGGCAACCCGCCTTCTTCGCCGAGTCGCATCTTGTAGTACTCGCTCTCGGCGAACATTCGCAGCGCGCGGACGCGCTTGGGCAGGTAGGGGTGGCTGAGCAGGTATTCAGACACGCGGCCGATGCCCTGCTTGATGTCGTCGAGCTGCTCCAGATAGGCGTCCACGTCGAGCTCGTCGACCAGCGCCTGCGAACCGACCGCGAGCTTGATCATCGTGGTCTGCGCGGACTCCATGCTGCCCACGCAGAGCAGTCCGGCCCGGTCGCAGGTGATCTCGGCGCGTCGCTGCCAGCCGCGCAGGGCGATCAGCGCCGGCGTGGTGATCCACCGAACGAACATGCCGCCCATGTTGGTGAGGAAGTGCAGCGCGGTCATGTACGTGACGTGGCTGTTCTGGATGTGGCCGCACTCGTGTCCGATCACGAACTTGAGCTCGTCGTCGCTGAGGCGGTCGACCGTCGCGGAGTTCACCAGAATGAACGAGTCCGTATCCGTACCGAAGGTCGCCGCATTGATGCTCGCGAAGTTCTGCGTCACGTATACAGTCGGGATCGGGATGTGCAGCATCTCTGCACACTCGGCGACCATCTTGTGGATGCGCGGAAACTGGCGCGGGCTGACCCGAACCGACGAGCCGAGAATATCCGACTGGCTCCACGCCTTGAACGCGCGGACGGTAGCTTCAGCGGCAAGCCGCACGGGCTTGGCGTAGCTGAGCGTCTTCAGGATGCGCAGGTCTGTAGAATAGGCGTACTCGCCGAAGCCGCCCTGCTCGGTGCGCGCGGACTCGGGGTTCTTACGTACGTCGACGTAGCGCTGAAAGTTGAAGTCGGGTGTCATGCGAAGGCTCCGAGGGCGTATGGCACTGTCTGCATATGGCTCAGGCGGCGTGTAACCTTGCGGTCTCCCGGCGCCCGTGCGTCGGTGCGGGCGACTTTGTGCGCCCCGAAGTCGCTTGTCACGTTCGGGAGGCAAAAGCGTTCTCACGGCAGTGTGTGCGCCGCCGCCTACATGCAACCCCGCAGGGCCGCGTCAGCTTCCCCGAGAGAGCGCATATCTTCGCCCCCATCGTAGCAGCAGCCAACCGGAGAAGAGCAGAATCGACGCGATGATGCCGTAGATGATCACAAACACGAGGCTGGACTTCGGCGCCTTGTCCGCGTGCATCAGCCACGCAGTCTCGCAGCTCGGGCCGATCTCTTCCCGCAGCTCGGCGTCGGTCGCTTCGCGGCCATGTTCATCGAAGAAGGCGAGGCGTGCGCGCTCTTCCCGGGAGCGGTACATCGTGTTGACCGGTTCCGAGGCTTTCACCCCGCAGTAGCGAACGCCGTAGGTGTCTGAATAGTAACGGAGAATCGGCGTGTATGAACGCGGCAGCTTGTCGAAGCGCACCAGGCGCCCCGGTCCGTCGTGGTAGTATCGAGCCGAGCCCGAGTCCGTGAACTCGCCCCATGTCATCGCGTCCGGCGCGGCCAGCGCCTGGAGACGTTCCTGCTCTGTTTCGACGTAGATGTGGGTACCGAGCAATTTGAACACTACCGTGTCGCCCGATGACGTCAGACGCTCGGATACGCCTGCGAGAGAGACGTAGCGGTTCGTGGGCAGGTCGATGACGCCGCCGTCCGACCACTCGCTGTCGCCTCGCAGGGCCTCGACATCGCCGATCTCGATGAGCTCAGATGGCGTGAAGAAGTATAGGAAGCGTTGGTAGTACTCGGCGGCGAGAAATACCGCGAAGGCCGCTACTAACAGGATCAGCAGCGGCTGGGCGTAGTTGACCGAGAGTTCGATCTCGTCAAAGCCCGCGTCCACGTGATCCGCTGGCAGTGGGCGCCCGTCGTAGTCGTCCGTCTCGAAGAAGGACGCTTCGATGTCCTTGGTATTTCTGGGTGGGTCCGGACTCAATTTCCCGCTCGGTGCAGAGTCGGTGAACACTAAACGCCGCGCGTCTTCATGTCACCGTTTGAGGACCACGGACGCTCAGTACCGTGATCGATGACGCTCTTTCGCCGGCAGGATCTCGAGGCAGGTCGTCCACCAGCCGGTGTTGATGGTCTCGACAAACTCTTCAGGCAAGCCCTCTGCGCGCATCTCCGCTGCCAGACGTTCATGGTCATATGCCACCGACACCAGCTCGTGGACCAGGTCCTTTGTAGAGGGATCAACGTGCAGCAGGCAGTACCAGACCGCAGTGCTTCCATCGTTCGCCGGTCGTCCTATCGCGCCGACGTTGATGACGCCGCGGCCGTCCGGGAGTTGTCGGGACCAGTGGATTCCGGTGTGAGTGACAAGAACAAGGTCTGCGTCATGTTCGGCAAGAAGCCGCTCGATAAAGGGGTCTGGTGTCGTCGACTCCCATAGGAACTCGTTGACCCGCCTCGGTGATCCATGCGCCAGCAGCACCCGCCGGCCGGCGAGCGAGAGACGCAGCTCCGGCGGCAGCGCGCGAAGCCACTCGCAGTTCTCGGGTGAGGTGTTCGCCCGAGTGTACTCGTAGCTGATCTGCGCGAAGTGATTGTCCCGGGGGTCGGTGTAGCCGCAGGCGCAGTCGTCGAGTCCGTGGCCGATCGAGTGATCGTAGTTGCCCTGCACGCAGCGCACGCCGTGGTCACGCAGCAGGGGAAACACCCGATCGGGGTGCGGGCCGAAGCCGCCCATATCGCCGAGGCAGTATTTGGACACGGCGCCCCGGGCCTGAGCGTCCTCAAGAACGGCCTCGAGCGCCAGGTAGTTGTTGTAGACGCCGCCGAAGACCGCGATCGTGAATCGATCCGAACCCGGGGTGTCGGTCGATCTCCCGCTCATGTGCGGCAGCTCACGCCTTCTACGTGGCATGTGTAGCAGGCGGGGTGATCGAGTCGGATCGCCCGGGTCGCGTCTTCAAGCGTACCACCCATGCGTGCACCCGACTCCTCAATCAGGATCGGGCATGGATACCAGCCTTTGGCAGTGACCATGCGGCTCGATGCGCATTGCAGCAGCTCCTCTTCGCCCTCGATCAGGTCGCCTTCGGCGAGGCGTTCAAAGCGTTCGTAGCTGCGCCCGCGTCGCTCCTCGCGACCGATGCGGAACGGCGCCAGAAACTTCATCCGCGGTCGCTGCAGACCGGCCGCCGCCAGTAGCGTCCGAAACTTCTCGCGTGATTCCGGCGTTGCCTCATCGACCTCGGTGACGGTCAGCACCGGGTTGAGCCCCGCGTCGGCCAGAGCGCGAATGCCGGCCATGATCTTCTCAAAGCTGCCTCCGCCGCGAATCGGGTCGTTGGCCGCCGCGCTCGTGCCGTCCAGGGACACCCGCAGGTCGAAGCTGTGCCGCGAGCTGTCGAAGATCTCGCGGCAGCGCGCCGCTTCGTCGGCACCGATCAGAATCCCGTTCGTGAGAATCGTGAGCGGTCCGGCATCCAGCGCGATGTCGATCAGCCGGAAGATATCCGGGTGCATGAAAGGCTCGCCGCCGGTGAAATAGTAGTCGCGCACGCCCTTTGCCCGCGCGCCGGAGATCGCCTCGGCGACCTGCGATACGCTCATGAAGGGGTGGTTGTCGTTCTTCGGGCCGCAGCTGATGAAGCAGTGTCTGCATGCCAGATTACAGAGCGTGCCGGTCACCTGCAGCCACAGCGTATCCAGCGCGTTCAATGTAAGGAGCGGCGCGGGTGGGTGACTCTGTTGAGCGTGCAGGTGCATCAGTGTGGGGCGTGGGAATCAGGATCAGCGGAGCCGTCATCACCGTGTACGTGCGCGTGGTCTTCGTGGTTATCCTCGTTTTCACGACCGAGTAGCCCCTCGATGGCCTCGATCTCACTGCGAAGTGTCTCGGCGTTAAAACCACCGTAGAGCGAGAACTCCGGATCGAGCTCAAGGACGCGAACAAATGCGTCGCGCGCCTGCGGTAGCACCGAGATGTCGTCGCCGCTGCGCTGGCCGTAGCAGAAGCCCAGTACGAAGTGCCCGAAGGGGTCGTCGGGGAGGCCTCGGACTGCCAGCTCGGCCTGTTCGAGAGCCTCGGTGTCCATTCCGAGCCGCTGATAGAGGTACGCCAGCCGAGCGCGCAGCGGACCTGTGGGGTTCCGCTCAACCGCGGCCTTGTAGAAGTCCGCCAGCTCGAAGGTGCGACCCAGTGAGAAGAACACGAGCTCCATTTCGTGCAGCACCTCAGCGGGCGGATTTCGATCCAGGATCTCTGCGTGGCGCTGTGACACTTCGTTCAGGATCTCAAGGTAACGGTCCTCGACGTCCTGCACCTCGTCGTCATTCGACGGAGGTCGCACAAGGTCGCCACGCCACGGCCTGCGGAAGAAGCCGCTGTGGTCGGCCTCACCGGTAGGGTAAGGCTCGGCGATTCGGTCCCGGCAGGCGGCGAACGAAAGGGCAAGGGTCGCCACGACGGTGAGCGTGATGGTCCGGGCAGGAAGAGAACACGTCATCAGGTCTCTCATCGCCCATCTCCTGCGGCCCGGCCATCCACGGTGTCTTCGTCCAGGCGCCACACGCCGGGGTCGGCCCCAACGCGCACAACCTGCGAAAGCAGCTCGGCCATGCTGCGCTGCAGCACGGGGTGTACCCAGTCGGGTCGGAGTTCTGTGGCAGGCAGCAACACGAAGGCGCGTTCGTGCATCCGTGGGTGCGGAATCGTCAAGCCGTCTTCGACCACGACTCGCGGCCCCGCCGCGACGATGTCCAGGTCCAGCGTTCTGGCGCCGAAGCGGTGCTCGGGATCGCGCATTCGTCCGTGTTCGCGTTCAATCCGCATCAGCTCTGCCAGGACTTCGGCCGGCTGCAGGGCGCTGCGGATCTCGATCACGGTGTTCAGGTAGGGCGGCTGGTCATCGTCGTACATCGGCGCGGACTCGTAGATCGGCGCCATCCGGGCTCCCGGAAAGCGCGCGCTGAGGCTCTCGTATGCTGATCGGATCGCGGCGTGTCGGTCTCCGAGATTCGCGCCCACGCCGAGCAGGTATGTTGTCGATTCAGCCAAGATGATCCGCGGTATCTGGGGAGGAAGTTCGCAGTGCGCTGAGGGTTCTCGCCGCAGGCGTCGTCGTTTGACGCCTCAGCGGGGACTCGTTACCTTCTTTCGGCACGGGCGCCGGGAGTTGCAGTGGAGCTTTCATACATCGAGTTTGACGAACGTGTGGACGCGCAACTGGCGCTTGAGAAGCGAGCGCGCAAGGGGCTTCGACGTCGCTTCGACACGCAATTCCAGCGCAGCCGCCTCTATCACGAGCTGCATCTCGAAGGCGTCGCTGTCGCGCAGGATGACGTTGAACGAGCTCTGAAGGGTAAAGAGGGGACTGACTACTGTGACGGTGTGCTCCTCGATCGTGTCCGATGTTTCGACGCCGCGTGGCGCCGAATGGAGGAGGCCCCGGACGCACCCCTCACGATGGAAGTGCTGAAGGAGTACCACACCCTGCTCAATGGCGCCGAGGACGAGAAGTGTTTGCGCAACAGCGCAGGCGCTACCGAGCAGTATAAGCACGAGGTCGTGGACCCCGAGGGAATCGCCGCATCGGTTGAAGAGGCGTTGGCGCTGGTCGAAAAGAACAGTCACACGCGGCACCCGATCGAGGCCGCAATCGATCTGCATTTCGCGTTGATTCGCGCCTGGCCTTTCGATACCTGGAGCGCGGCGATCGCGCGGCTTGCGGCCAACAGGGTACTGCTGCGAAACGAGATCTTTCCTGTAATCATCGCCGCGGATCTGCGGCAGCAATACTACCAGGCGATGCACTACGACCATACGCGGTTGCGCGACCTCTACATTGAGGCCCTACAATCTCAGCTGGACCTTCGAGAGCGCTTCTTCGGTGCGCCGCGAGCGGCCGCGCGAGCGTAAGCGGGGCGCCATGCGGGAGCGAATCCCGCCCCGAATCTGCGGCGATCGAAGCCGGACCCGAGTGAACAGTTTCGGGGTCAGATCGTCGTTGGTAGCAACTGAGTTCTGGATTCCGGCATGATCGTGACTAAGCTGGTGACGCTGGCAAGCACCCATAAGGACGCAGAAATGACCAAATCTTCGATGCGCACGGACCGAGTCAATACATGGCGAGGCGAACCGGGCGACGCGATAGAGTTTGCTTCAGGGCTTGAAGTCTCTGTTTTCGCCCGGGCTCAGCTGCCTACGCGGCACGGCCAGTTCGAGATCGTGGCTTTTCACAACAACCACGACGCGAAGGACCATGTCGCCTTCGTAAAGGGCGACGTGGTCCGCGGCGAAGGCGTACGTCTTCGTGTGCACTCTGAGTGCCTCACCGGTGACGTGTTCGGTTCCATCAAGTGTGACTGTCGAGCCCAGCTTGATCGCGCGATCGATGAGCTCGCGAACCACGAGTCCGGCGTCATCCTATATATGCGGCAGGAAGGCCGTGGCATCGGACTGGCGAACAAGATTAAGGCCTACAGTCTGCAGGATCAGGGCCTCGACACTGTAGAGGCCAATCTACATCTTGGTTTCGACGACGACCTCCGCGAGTACGACGTCGCCGCTGCGATGGTTCATCTACTCGGCATCGAATCGATCGAGCTGATGACGAACAATCCGAAGAAGGTGCTCGGACTGAAGCGACACGGCGTCAACGTTCGGGATCGCCGGGCAATACGCACGGCGCCGACGGACTACAACGTCGACTATCTGAGGACCAAGCAGGCAAAGTCGGGTCATCTGCTCGATTTCTGAACCCGTGTGTCGACGGGTCTGACCGGCTCAGACGATGTGCACGACCGCGTCGATGACGGGTTTTCGTCCGGTCTCGTTCTTGAAAAGACGTCGCAGCGCGACTCGTATCGCCTCAGCGCAGAGTGCGCTGTCTGTACGAGCGGTGCGATTCAGAGCCCGGATCGCGTCGGAGGCTGCGTGGCGGGCATCGGCCAGAATCTCCCGTCCGTCTTCGTCTTCTTCGAGGACTCCGCGGTGCAGCACGATGGGCTTGGCCAGAATCTTGCCCGAACGGCGGCTGATCACGACCGACACGGTCACAGAGCCTGAGCGGGCGAGCTGACGCCGTTGTCGGAAGGCTTCCCCGTCGAAAGCGCTCAGGGGGCTGCCGTCGACCAGAATGCGCGCCGTTTCGATCTCAGCGATGCGGCGGGTGTGCTCCGCTGTAAACTCCAGCATTTCGCCGTTCTCGAGCACATGCGCCCTGGCGCCTGCTTCGGCGCCGAGCCGGGCGTGCTCGGTGAGAAAGCGGTGGTCGCCATGGACGGGGACGAGCTCGGCAGGCTGCACGAAGGAGAGCATCTCCCGCAGCTCGTCGGCCTTCGCGTGACCCGAGCAGTGCACCGGATGCGTGACCGGCGTGATCACGCGCATGCCGCGGCGGGAGAGCTGATCGTAGATGCGAAAGCGATACTGCTCATTGCCGGGGATGATGCGCGCGCTGAAGACGATGGTGTCGTCGTCTTTGAGCTTTGCATGGGGGAACTCGTCGAAGGCGAGACGGCTGAGAGCGGCGCGCGGCTCGCCCTGGGTACCCGTGCAACACGCGATGATGCGGTCATTCGGGTAGTCGTCCATCTCGCTGGTATCGACGATCAGGTCGTTTCGCCCGACCCTGAGCAGGCCCATGTCGCGGGCGATGCGCACGGCGTTGCGCAGACTGCGTCCCATGAAGGCGACGTGCCGCCCGGTCTCGACGCCGATGTTGAGGAGCGCCTGCACGCGGTGCAGGTTGCTGCTGAACATGCCCACAAGGACCCTTCCCTCGGCTTCGCTGACGACCTCGGCGAGGGCCTCCATCGCGTCCGACTCGGAGCGTGTGCGCCCGGGAACCTGCGAGTTTGTGGAGTCGGAGAAGAGGGCACGTACGCCCTCGGCACCGATCGCACGGAAGGGCTCAGCGTCAAAGGCCGGGCCCAGCAGCGGACGGTCGTCGATCTTGAAATCGGCGGTGTGCAGGAATGTGCCGACTTCGGTGTCGATACGCACTGCGAAGGTGTCCGGCACGCTGTGGGTCACGGGCACGAAGCTGAGGTCGAAGGTCTTCAGCTCGATGTGGCTGTGCTCGTCGTATTCGATCAGGTCCACGTCATCTTCGAGGCCGCGTTCTGCCAGCGAGCGCCGGATCAGAGCGGCGGCGAAGCGCGGCGCGTACACCGGCACGTCGTACATTTCGCAGAACCAGGGGACCGCGCCGATGTGGTCCATATGCCCGTGCGTGACCACGAGCGCGTCGACACGGTTGATGATCTCGTCGATGATCTCGAAGTCCGGGATGATGACGTCGATCCCGTAGTGGTGACTTTCGGGAAAGGTCACCCCGCACTCGAACATGATGTAGCGCCCGTCCGCCTCGAAGAGCGCGCAGTTCATTCCTACCTCGCCGAGCCCTCCGAGGGCGACGAAACGAAAGTAGGGCTCATCAAGGGCCTCTGGAAATACGTGTCTCAGAGGTACTTACGCGAGTCGCCCGCCTGATGGACGGCTTCGGTGACGCGACCTTTCAGCCGCGATTTCTTCCGGTATCCACCCTCTTCGAGCAGCTGGAGTCGCTTCTTTCGGGCTTCAGCGCTGTTCGTGAGGTCGGCGCCGAACTCTTCGATCAGCGCGGCTTCAATGTGCTGCGGGATGTCGATATTCGAAGCCTTGTACGCCTCGCAGATCGGACACTCCATCGACGGCTGGCCGCCCTTGAGCGTGAAGCCGCAGCTGCCGCAGCACCAGATCAACGATTGCATGTACACACCAGCCTTCATCAACGACTCCACTCGCAACCCTGAAGATGGGCGTGTCGATAAACGAGACCTGTAGCGCAGACAAGGGGCGCGAGGGCCATATCGACGCGATTCTGCGTAATTCCGGCGGGGAGATGCGAGACTCCGTCTCGCGCTCTGCCAAAGGGATGTTCGCCTGCGGCGACCACCGCTACCGCCCTCTTCGCCTTGCCGCCGGCAACGCTCTTCGGTTGCTCCTTTGGAATCCCGGCGGAAAGCTGCGCTTTCCTTTAGGCGGTGGATTCTTCGATTGGTGACGATCACACTCGTTCGCGAGCCTGGCGTTACTGCAGGCTCAGGTGATCTCAGACCCGCTTGATGTAGCGATTCAGCAGTAGGCCGGTTCGCTCCCACTCTGAGTCCGGAATCACGTCCGGCCGCGTCATGATCGCGTGCTCAAGGGCGCGCGACGCTTCGCATTCCTCTTCCTGACCGACGGGGATCATCGGAATCACACGGCGCAACAGCTCCTGCACGTTAGCGGTGTTTGCGCCGACATTTGCCATCACGTCGTGCACGTCGACGTGGTCGTCGTCGCGCCACACGTCATAGTCCGTGGCCAGGCAGACGCCGCCGTAGCACATCTCGGCCTCACGACAGAGTTTGGCTTCGGGGACTGCCGTCATTCCTATCAGGCTGGCGCCCCAGGAGCGGTGCAGATTCGATTCTGCGCGGGTGCTGAAGAGCGGCCCCTCCATGCAGACGTAGGTGCCGCCGTCGTGTGTTTTCACGTCGAGGCCGGCCGCCGCTTCGAGAAGCAGCTTTCGCATATCCGGGTGGTACGGGAACGAAAAGCCGGCGTGCACAGCGATCTCGTCGAAGAAGGTGTTTACGCGGCTGCGGGTGCGGTCGATGATCTGATCGGGGATCACGAAGTCGCGCGGCACAATTTCTTCACGAAGCGAACCGACGGCGGTCACAGCGATGGTCCAGAACACCCCCAGGGACTTGAGCGCCCAGATGTTTGCGCGCACCGGGATCTCGGTCGGGTTGTACCGGTGCCCGCGTCCGTGGCGCGGCAGGAAGGCGATTTTGCGGCCGGCGAGCCTGCCGATGATGATGGCGTCTGAGGGGGCCCCGAAGGGCGTGTCGATTACGCGCTCTTCGATGACCTCGAGGTCATTCATCCCGTAGAGCCCGCTGCCGCCGATTACGCCGATCTTGATCTCATCCATCGCCCGTCTTCTCCGTGTCGTTGGGAACGCCGGGGCGAATAGCGTGGCCTCAGATCGGCGTACAGAGTCTATTGCGGCGGCCTCACAGAGGACTTACAATTCAGGGGTGAATTCGGGCTGCGGTGTTCGTCGCATCCACGGAATTTGTCCCGCCCTTTATTTCTCCGAAAGGGGGCCGAGGTGTCTGGTCTGGTGAGCATGCCCACCGTTGTAGTGGGACGCCTAAAGGGCCGCCGACGCTCCCACCTTACATGAGTAAGGTCGGGTCATTCCGAATAACCGACGGCACTTGCGGCTCGTTTTCCGTTTTTGCGGCGGCTCCGGCTGCCGAGCGGACGGCATTTCGGTGCGCCAGCACTTCCTCTGCGGTACGTGTTGCCGGGGCAGATCCTTCGCCGACCGTGATCGGATCGACATCGCCGTCGTCAGTGCGTAGCACACCGGCCAGGCGTGCCATCGCCAGCGGCTCGGGCAGGTTGTCGCCGCCGAGGACCGCCGCGGCGGCCTCCTGCGGCTTGAGCGTTGCCTCGTTGTCGAAGCGAATCCGAAGGCGAAGACCGACCAGGGTCGGGTCAATGCCGGCCCAGTCGGGGAGCTCTGCGGCGTCAAAGGGAGACACCGAGAGCAGCACCTCACGCAGGTCCAGTGTGCGCGACTTCTTCTTGCGCAGAATCGTTACCGGAACGCTGTCCGTCGCGGCGATCGTTTCGATGCGTTCCTTCACCCGCGCCCGTAGCACGGTCATCTCAGTGGTGCCGGCCCACGCGAGCAGGTCGGAGCGCTCCCAGAGCACGGCGTAGTCAAAGGCGTTGATGCTATGGCTCAGGGCCGTCAGCGCTCCGTTCAGGCGACGGACACCGGTGACGATGAAGCCGTCTGCTGCGGCCGCGTTGAGTCCTTCGAGCAGAACCTGCGCCTCGACCTCCTCACAGAGCGCGACGTCGACGTACTCACCGAGCGCGATCGTACCCAGTGAAAGCGCGGTTCCAAACATCATGACGGGCTTGGGCGAGAACCCCTGGCTGTACCAGGGCTCGTATCCCGCGCGTCGCAGCATGCGGGGCACGACACGCACCATGTCCAGATGGCCACGCAGGGCAACGGCGCCGGTGCGCGCGTATCGCAGACGGTAGAAGCGCTTTTCGCCCTGGTCGAAGTCGTGAGGCGAGAGCCCCTGCTTCATTCGTTCTTTCGCCGTCGCAACCACGGTGCGCCTTTCGTCACGCTGCGGCGGTCGCTCGGCCCCCATCTTTTCGAGAAAGTCCAAGCGTTCCTGACGCATCCCGCTCATGTCGCAGGCGATGCCGCAATTGTAGCACACAAGTTTGCGGGCGTCGGCGTTGGCATCCTCAAGATTTGTGTGGTGCACTTTCGCACCCACCGGCTTGCCGCAGGGGGGACTGAGCCGGCTCTTCACAGCGCGCTGGTATTCGCGCCGCAGAAATCCGTCTTTGAGTCCCACGTCGATGTGGTCCCATGGCAGCTTTCCGTCGACCGGCAGGGTGTCGAGAAATACGCGTCGTTCGATGCCCTCTGCTTCTTCCCACTCGTCGAGGGCTGCGTACCAGGCGTCCTTGTTCAGCTTCTCATCCCAGCTGTCGAAGCGTGCGCCCTTGCGCCAGGCCAGCTCGATCAGGTCACCGACCCGGCGGTCACCGCGCGCGATGATACCTTCGAGGTGCGACACGTGCATGTCATGGCGCCTGAACGCGAAGCCGTCCTTGCGCGACCGGAAGAGAAGGAATCGTTGTTTGCGATCGATCTCTTCCTTGGTGTCCATCCGAGCCCACTGGAAGGGCGTGTGTGGTTTGGGCACGTGACTTGATACCGACACAGTCACTTTCGTGGCGCCGGAGTACTTGCGTCCGATGCGCAGCGCCTGCAGGCCCATCTCGGCGACGCCTTCGACGTCTTCGTCCTCCTCGGTCGGCAGCCCGATGATGAAGTAGAGCTTCATTCGTCGCCATCCGCGTGAGAACACACGGTGACACGTCGTGAAGATGTCTTCTTCGCTGATGTTCTTGTTGATAACATCGCGCATTCGCTGGGTGCCGGCTTCCGGGGCAAAGGTGAGCCCGGTCGCCTTCACGCTCTGAATGTCATCCAACAGGTCTTCGTCGAGTCCATACGCGCGCAGGCTCGAGATCCCGAGTGACACCTTGCGCTCACGCAGCTCGTCCATGAGCTGTTTGACCAGCGGCGACACACACGAGAAGTCTGCTGTTGAGAGCGCGGTGAGCGAGGCCTCGTCGTAGCCGCCGGTGTCCACCGCCGAGAGTACGGTGTCGATGATTTGTTTGGGATCGCGCTCGCGCACAGGGCGGTAGATCATCCCGGCCTGGCAGAATCGGCACCCTTCGGTACAGCCCCGCGCGATCTCCACGGACATGCGATCGAAGATCGCTTCGGCGACGGCCACCGGCGAGTCGCTGGGGAAAGCAAACTTGTTGATGTCATCCAGCAGCACGCGCTCGACTCGAGCGGGGACGCGCGCATCGACGGTACCGTCGACATACATCAGGTCAGACCGTTCGCACTTTGCAGTGGTGTAGAGCGAGGGACAATAGACGCCGCCACCGGCTGCAAGCTCGATCAGGATCTCCTTTCGGCTGCGACCACCCTCAGCTTTCAGTTCTGCGTATTGCGTCAGCAGCTGCGGCAGGCGCTCCTCGGCGTCACCGATCAGGAAGGCGTCGATGAAAGGCGCGATCGGCTCCGGGTGCGTACACGTCGGACCGCCGGCCATGATCAACGGGTCATCCAGGCTGCGGTCATCGGTACGCAGGGGAATCCCGCCGAGATCGAGCATCGTCAGAACATTCGTGAAGGTCATCTCGTACTGCAGCGAGAAGCCCACAACGTCGAAGTCCTTCAGCGATCGGTGGTTTTCCAGACTGAGCAACGGCAGGTTTCTGGCGCGCAGCTCTTCCTCCATGTCCGGCCAGGGGCAGAACACGCGTTCCATGAGAAGGTGCTCGTGATTGTTGATCACGGAGTAGAGGATCTTGGTCCCCATGTGGCTCATCCCGATGTCGTAGAGATCGGGAAAGCCCATGCAGAAGCGGCAGTCGACGGAGTCCCAGGCCTTGCGAACCTGGTTGTATTCGCCGCCGAGGTAACGCGCCGGCTTCTGCACCCCTTTTACGAAGGAGGCATAGGGGTGGATATAGTTCTGCTCGGAGATCGTCATCGAAACTCATTCGCGGTTGCCGAAGGACAGACCCTTACAGCACAGCCGGCGAAGCGAGGCAAACGAAGACCTACGCTGAGGGCTTCCACTTTGGGTTCAGCACGCGAAAGCCGGCCGGCGTCAGGGTGTTCATCTGCAGGTCGCTGATTCGAACCCCCTGGCCGAGAAAGCGCAGACTGTTGTCCGGGCTCAGCTGCGCCGGAAAAATCAGCGCCTCAGCATTCGGTGTGTAGGACAGGTGCACGAGCAGCGTCTCTGGAAGACGGTTTCCATTGCCGATGAGAAGGTCCTCGCCGAGTCGATAGTAGCCCTGATTTCGTAGCGGAATCAGGCTCGCACACCAGCCTTCGTCGTTGACGAGGGCGCCGTTGCGGCCAAACTCCCAGCGGTTGTTGCGCAGTGTCGTAGGTGCAATGACCAGCGGCGGGCCCTGCTTGGAGCTGGGGTGAAACAGCACCAGGCGTCCTGCCGGCACGTCGCCATTCTTCGCCTTGAAGGTGAACGCGGTTCGGTACAGGCCACGGGGCGGTAGCAGAGCGCTCACGAGTCCTGCTCCACCTGCTGTAGAACACGCTCTGCGGGGTGTGCGACGCGCTTGTTCACCGGCTCTGCCTCATCGAGGGGCGGGGCCGACGCCGATCGTGTCGATGACGGCATCGAGGCGGGCCGCGAGCTCTTCTTCGCCGGGGTAGGTCTGGCGATATCCAACCAGGGTTTTTCCGCTCTCCTCAAGGGCGAACGCGCGCACCCGGGCGCGGGTCGCGCCGGCGCGAATCGAGAAGGTGTAGCCTACAGCGCTCTGTCCCATGACCTGCAGAATGCCGGGCGTGGGATCGATGCGAGCCGCGTCCGGGAACGCGGCCTGTACGCCCGCGACGACCTGATCGAGGGCGAGCTGCGTATTCGTTCGTCCCTGCGGGTCATCAATCTGGAGGGCGTGATGAAAGACCGAGACAGAGAGAAAGGACTCGCCGGCGCGGTTTCCGGTGGCCGCATCGATCGGCGAAAAGGTGATGATGTCGACCTCGCCTTCAGGGGCGCGATGCTGTGAGTGCTCGAGGACCACACCGGGGCCCGGTGTAAAGTGCAGACCGCCTGCCTCGAAGACCTGGGGGCCGTCCTCCTCGCTCTCTTCCGGTGTCGCCTCGCATCCGAAGCTCAAGAGCATCAGTGCGATTGCGCTCAGGCTGATGGCGAGGGCGCGGGAGCCGGGGTGTTGGGGTCGGTTCATCATCGCTTCTCCATGGGGAGTTGGGGCTCCTACAACGCCACGTGCGCGTCGTCACTGCCCCAGCCGGTCACACGCGCAGCGTCACTGGCGCAAAATCGCTGTCGCAGCAATACCGGCCGGGATCGATCGCCGGGACACGGACGCAAAGAAGCGCCGCCGCCCGAAGGCAAAGCGACGCTTCGAGTGGCTGCACTTCCTACTCTTCAGCTGCGTCGTCGTCGCTGAACAGGAAGAGAGATACGCCGCCTGCCAGTGCGCCACCGATCATCGGGGCGGGCAGGAAGCAGAGGAAGAACTGTCCGATCATCTTGAACTCACCCTCGAAAATCGCCGGTCCCAGACTTCGTGCCGGGTTCACCGAAGTACCAGTGATCGGAATTCCAACAAGATGAACGGCGACCAGAGCAAAGCCGATGGCGATGCCTGCGAACGCCGCGTTCGCTTTCTTCGCGGTTGCACCGAGCACGACCATCACGAAAATGAAAGTGAGCATGATCTCGGCGACGAAGCACGAGGCATAGGTAAACGCCCCTTCTTCATGCCCGTAGGTATTCGCGCCCATCGTTGTGATGCTGCCTGCGCCCTTCGCGATCAGCCACAGCGTAAACGCGCCGACGATGCCGCCGACGAACTGTGCTCCGACGTATGTCGCGGCGGTCACAGGAGTGATGCGCCCGCTGATGGCCGCCCCCAGGGTGACTGCCGGGTTCACGTGGCAGCCTGAGATCGGGCCGATCGAATATGCCAGCATTAACACTGCGAGCCCGAAGGCCATCGCGATGCCGAGGATGCTGAATCCCGGCCCTCGCCCGCCGCTTTGGACGAAGGCGACGACGGAGCCGCAACCGATGATGACGAGGATCGCCGTGCCCATAAACTCGGCGAATATCGCCTTTGCGTTGATACCATCCATGTTGCGCCTCCCGCAGAATATGTCGCGTGATGCCGACCGGCACCACCACGTGGTCAGGGCCTCCTTAGATCAGAGTGCGCCCCATTGCGCAATATCAGACGTCAGGCACGCCGTTTCGCCGGCACCCGGCGACCGGGGCGCGATCAAGGCCCGCAGACATCGTCCCGGGCAGCGTGCCGGTCCGGGCTGATGGTACGGGGGCGGCCTGCTTGTATGCCGCAGCAGCATGGATGCCAGTTGAATGCAGCAGCTCCCCGTCATTCTTACCCGGCCGTGGGAATAGGCTGCCCACTACCGTGACTTGCAGTCATGCGATCGATCGGTGCCCGATCTGACGGACGACGTCAGGCCCGGTACGCGCTGACGACCGCTATGCTAACAAGACTACGAACGGATTGGCCGGGTTGCCTCGGTGCCTCGTTCCGCTGAGATTTTCGCGCCCGACACACCTGGTTGCTGTGCCCCTTCGCTCACTCATCATCGCCGTGGGACTCGTTCTGTGCGGGTGCGGCGCCCGCCACACGGTCCGAGCGGAGGCCGTTGTCGAGGCCCCCGAGGCGTTCTCGGCAGCCGTGCAATCCGGCATCGAGCCCCTCGACGAGCGTTGGTGGACCGCGTTCGATGATCCGGGCCTGAATGAGGTTGTTGACGCCGCGCTGGACCAGAACCTTGCGTTGCGGGCCGCGTACGAGCGCATCCGCGCCGCCGACGCAGTGGTCGCGCGCGAGCGCGGTGGTCGCCGTCCCGAGGTCGATGCCACAGCGTCGGCCGGCTATGGACCGTCGCAGTTTGAACGGGACGGATGGCGCGCAGGCGTGGGCATGCAGGCCAGCTACGAGATTGACCTCTGGGGACGTGTACGCGCCGGCGTGCGGGCAGAACAGGCCCGTGCCGATGCGATAGCCGCAGACTACGAAGCCGCCGCGATCAGCCTTGCGGCAGAGACCTCGCTCGCCTGGTTGCAGCTTGCCGCGTTTGAAGAGATCCTCGCCACGATCGACGAACAGCTCGCCCTCAACGAGACTACGTTGCGCCTGCTTGAGCGCCGGTTTGAAGGCGGCGCCGGCAACGCATCCGAGGTGCTTCGGCAACGCGCTCTGGTCTCGTCGACGCAGCAGGAACGGGATATCACGCGGACCGATCGGGACGTCGCCGCGCAGGCCCTCACTGTCCTGCTCGGCCGGCCATCGGCGACGCCGCCAACATACCCGCCCGCATTGCCGGTTCTGCCTGCGCTGCCCGAAGCCGGCGTTCCCGGAGAGGTCATCGCGCGACGTCCTGATGTGCGTCGCGCGCTCTTCGAGCTCGAAGCTGCGGAGCAGGACGCGGCGGTCGCGGCCGCGGAGCGCCTGCCGCGGTTCTCGCTGACCGCCGGCTTGAACAGCGGCACCTCGGGCGCCGAGAACATCTTCCGTGAATGGACCCTATCCGTGCTGGGCGGGGTGCTGGCGCCGATATTTCACGGGGGCGCCCTGCGCGCAGAGCAGGAACGCGCCGTCGCTGTCAGGGACGAGCGCTGGTACACATACGGCGAAGCGGTCCTGGCGGCGCTCGTGGATGTCGAAACCGCAATCGCCCGTGAGCGGGGCGAGATCGTGCGGGCAGACTGGCTGCACGAGCGCGTCACCCTGCTGACCGCAGCGCTGGGTCAGCTTGAGCACCAGTTCTTCAACGGCACGGCGGACTACATCGACGTGCTGACCGCGCGCGGCGAATTGCAGCGGCTTGAGCGCGAGTTGATAGTGTCCCGGTGGGATCAGCTGAACCACCGCGTCGCGCTGTACCGCGCGATCGCCGGCGGAATTACCGAGGCGTCCACCGGCACACCAACCGGAGCGCCTCCCGACGACCCTTCTCAGGAGCCGTAGATGCGCCTCGTCGTTTCCCTCATACTCTGCGCTGCCATCGTCGTGGGCGGTGTGCTCGCCACGAAGTTCATCTTCGCGACGGAGCCGGTCGCCGAACGCTACGGTGCCGTGCGGCGCACTGCGATGCTCGTCGAAGTCACGGCCCCTGAGCACGGCACCTTTTCGCCGACGATCAAGGGCCTGGGCACGGTCGAGGCGTCACAGACGCTCTCGCTGAGCTCACGCATCGCCGGCCGCGTCACAGAGGTGGCTGACTCTCTGGTACCCGGCGGTGAAGTCGCTGCTTCGGACCTCCTGGTTACACTCGACCGCGAAGACTATCGCAACGTACTCGAACAACGACGCGCCGAGCTGGCGCAGGCAGGCGCCGATCTGCGGATCGAGGAAGGCCGCGGAAACGTAGCAAACTACGACCTTGAGGTGGTGGGCGTGAACGTCGCGGACGACGACCGCGACCTCGTGCTGCGCGAGCCGCAATACGCCGCTGCCGAAGCTCGAGTCGACGCTGCGCGGGCAGCCCTCCGTCAGGCCGATCAAGACCTGCGGCGCACGCGAATCTCGGCTCCCTTTGACGCACATGTGCTGCGCCGGGACGTCGAGGTCGGCGCACAGGTGAGCGCCGGGCAGCCTCTCGCGGAGCTGATCGGCATTGATGAGTTCTGGGTGATGGTGACGGTGCCGCAGGCCAGGCTCCCGTGGCTGGCGCTGGGGCGGAACGCCCCGGGAAGCAGGGCGACGGTTCGCCTGCGTGACTGGCCGGAAGGTACGGTTCGTGAAGGCCGCGCGGTGCGCGTTGTGGGCGCACTCGATGAGACCACACGACTGGCGCGGGTCGTCGTCGAAGTACAGGACCCTTTGGCTCGTTCTCCCGAGAACGCTGCTCTCGAGCCGCTGATGGTCGGCGCCTTTGTAGAGGTTGAGATGGAGGCGGTTCAGGTAGAGGACGTCGTCAGAATCCCCCGCGATTACGTACGGGCCGGGGACACGGTTTGGGAGATGGATTCCGACGACCTTCTACAGATCCGCGAGGTGGACATCGTGTTTGAAGACGATGACTGGGCGTACATCAGCGTAGGCCTTTCGCCGGACGCCCGGGTCGTGACATCGAACCTCGCAACCGTGCGTGCCGGCGCCGAGCTACGTTTGAGTTCGGATGGGGAAGCGCTGTGAGCGACAAGACGATGCCGCACGCGAACGGGCCCATCGCGTTTATGGCCCACAACCCGATCGCGGCCAATCTGTTGATGGTCATCCTGCTGGCCGGCGGCTTGTGGACGATGGCCAACATCCAGAAAGAGGTGATTCCCGAGTACGCCCTCGACATGGTCGAAATCGAGGTCGGGTACCCGGGGGCTGCGCCCACCGAGGTTGAGCAGGGCATCTTGCGTCCGATCGAGGCCGCAATACGCGGCATCGACGGCATCTCCGAGGTGACCTCAACCGCCCGTGAAGGCCGCGGCAGCGTCTCCGTTGAGCTGGTGTCCGGCACGGACCGCATGAAAGCGTTTCAGGACATCGATCAGGCGGTCAGCCGGATCCGGACCTTCCCGGATGACATTGACCAGCCTGAGGTCGCGTTGGCATCCAACCAACGTCAGGTCCTGGTCGTCTCGCTCTATGGTCCGCTCGACATCTGGGAGCTTCGCCAGACCGGCGAAAGCGTTCGCGATACGCTGCTCAGTACGCCCGGAATCACGCAGGTCGAGCTCCGCGAGATGCCCGGCTACGTCACCCACGTCGAGATCGAGCATGACACGCTCCGAGAGTACGGCCTCACCCTTGACCAGGTCAGCGCGGCGATCGCGCAGGCAAGCACCGACGTGCCGGCCGGGTCCATTGAGACGGCAGGCGGCGAGATTCTGCTGCGTGTGCAGGAGCGCAAGCAGTGGGCCGACGAGTTCGCCGAAATTGAAGTGCTCTCGTCGCACAGCGGTGGTCGGGTTCTGCTCGGTGACATCGCGACTGTGCGAGACGACTTCGAAGAGGCAGGATTTTTCGGCGAGTTTAACCGCAATCCGGCTGTCGATATTCGAGTGTATCGGGTCGGTGATCAGTCGCCGATCGAGGTCGCAGATGCCGTCATCGACACCATGGAGTCGCTGGCGGCAACGCTGCCGCCGGGGCTCGACTACCGTATCGATAACAACGCGGCCGACGACTATCGCGAACGCCTCGATCTGCTGACCGAGAACGCCCTCACCGCCATCATCATCGTCTTCTTCGTGCTGGCGCTGTTCCTCGAGCTCCGCCTCGCGTTCTGGGTGATGATGGGGATGTTGATTTCGTTCGTCGGAGCGTTTGTCTTCATGCCGATGGTCGATCTGACCGTGAACATGGTCTCGATGTTCGGCTTTCTGTTGGTTCTCGGCATTGTTGTCGACGACGCGATCGTCGTTGGCGAAAACGTGCACGAGTACCGTGAGAAGGGGATGACGCCGATTCAGGCGGCGATCCAGGGGACCCGTGACATGGCACGACCGGTGATCTTCGCGATCCTCACCAACATCATCGCGTTCGTGCCACTGCTGATGATCCCGGGAGTGAGCGGCAAGTACTGGCGTCCGATTCCACTTGTGGTGATCATCGTGCTGCTGGTCTCCCTGGCCGAAGCGCTGTTCATTCTTCCGGCGCATCTCGCGCACGCGAAAGAGCCGCGCAAGCACGGTCCGCTGGCATGGATCGCAAGGCTCCGGCTGGCGTTTTCGCGGGGCTTCGAGCGGGCCGTCGTGGCCGTCTACAGGCCGATATTGCGCGTTGCCGTCAGGTATCGATACGTGACGATTACAGGCGCGGTGACATTGCTGACGATTGTCGGCGCCTACGCGAAGTCTGATCACATGGGCACCGTGCTGATGCCCGAGAGCGCGGCCGACGAGATCGAGGCCGGCGTACGGCTACCGGTAGGCGCAACGGTCGAGCAGGCGGAGTCGATGGCGCGTAGCGTGACCGAGGCGACGCACCGGATGTTCGAGCGGCACAACCTGTTTGAGCAGGCTGAGGGCATCAAGACAAATGTTCGCGGATCGAGCTTTATCGATGTTGAGTTGGTGCTCCGACCCCCGAATCAGCGCACGATGACCGCTCAGGAGATTATCGAACTGTGGCGCGACGAAATTGGGGACATTCCGGGCGTCAGCCAGATCACTTTTGAGGCGGAGCGGGGACCGGGCGGGCACCGAAAAGATATCGAAGTGGACCTCAGCCACAGCGACCTCGCGATGCTCGAAGGGGCGACACACGCCTTCGTCGCCGCGCTTGAGCAGTACGCCTCGGCGCGGGACATTTCCGACAACTACAACGCAGGCAAGCAGCAGCTGGATGTGCGCCTGCGCGACGAGGGCCGGCGCCTGGGCCTGACCGCCGCGTCGGTTGGCAGACAGCTCCGCAGCGCCTTCTACGGCGACCTCGCGATTCGTGAACTCCGCGGCACCAACGAGTTCGAGGTGCGTGTTCGCCTGCCGCGTGAGGAGCGACTCGACGCGCGCTATCTTGAGTCATTCATCGTACGGACGCCGGACGGCGTCGAGGTACCTCTGCTCGAAGTCGCAGAGCTGACACCCACCGCAGCCTTCAACTCGATCGACCGTCGAGGTGGACGGCGCGCTGTCACGGTCGCGCTCAATGCCCAGCCTGCGAACGCAGCGACGCAGCTGGTCGCCGCCATTTCAGAAGATGTGCTGCCCGGCATACGCGACCAGTATCCCGGTCTGACCTGGGTCTTCAACGGCAGCCAGGCAGAGATGCGCGAGTCCACCCGCTCTCTCTATGGCGGCTTTGGCCTCGCCCTGTTCGCTATCTACGCGCTCCTCGCCGTCGCTCTTGGCAGCTATGTCCAGCCGCTTATCGTCATGGGCGCGATCCCCTTTGGAATCGTCGGCGCCGTTCTCGGTCACATGCTGCTCGGCCACGACCTGTCCCTGGTCAGCGTGATGGGTGTCATCGCGCTCTCGGGGGTGGTGTTGAACGACTCGCTCATCATGGTCGACTACGCCAACAAGCACCGCGGCGACCGCTCGGTGGTTGATGCCATCGCCAACGCCGGCGTTCGCCGCTTTCGCCCCATCATGCTCACGACCCTGACAACCTTCGGAGGTCTCGCGCCCATCATTGCGGAGACGTCAGCGCAGGCACGGCAGTTGATTCCGATGGCGATCTCACTTGGCTTCGGGATCGTTTTCGCCACCGCGATCATCCTTGTGATTGTGCCGTGCCTGTATGTCGCGGTTGACGACGTTGCGCAGCTGTTGCGCCGGTTGTCAGGCATGAACCCGCTCGCTGACGCGGAGGCAGAGAGCGCGTCGTAGCGGCTCCGCGCATGCCACGGCACGCCACAACGAGCAGGGAGCAGGCGAACTTCGCCGTTGGCCCCCACACCATAGTGCCACGGCCATGTGCGCCCGCGCGCTTCCTTCAACCGCGCACCGCGCGCCGAACGGGCAGTCACGAGCACACACTGCGCCCCACTGCGCAATCATCATCCCACTCAGAGCAGCTACTGCTGGATGCGGTCCAGGCGCTGCTGCACCTCGGCCGGACTGTAGGCGCCGTTGCCGCTGGTTGCGCGTACGCGCTGCACCGCGTCCTCCAGCTCGTCGGCGGCAAGGGGCGCCGCCAGCTCGTCAGCCGTTGCCTCACGACCCTCGGCGCGCGCGGCTTCGATGCGGCGGGCCTGCACCTCGCGGACCACACTCAACAGCGTCTCGTCGACGGCGAAGAGTCCCGCGGCCGGGGAATACTCCGCGCCACAGGCGTACTGTCCGCCCTGCACACTGATGCCTCGCGTACTCCGGACACGGTACACTCCGCCGGCGACCGTGAGCCCATGCACACTTCCTGCGTTCAGTGTTCCTGCCCACACCTGCTCGCCGTCCCGAAGGTCCGTCACGGTGACGTCACTGCCGTCAAAGTAGGAGAATACCCACAGCTCAGCCGGTGTCGGCAGAATGAAGTCGTTCTCGATGCCCGTTCCTTCGCCGCCCATGCTGAAGTGATGCTCAGCATAGCCGCCGCTGGCTTCGATCTCTGCGAGAGGCGCCACATAGGCACTGATGTCGACATCCGATGTAATCTCTACGTGACGGCGAATCAGCGTGAGGTTGTGGGCGGTTCCTGCTTCGAGCACGCCGGCCCAGATTTCGCTGCCGTCATTGATGTCACGCACACGCACATTTGCGTCAGTATAGTACGAGATCAGGGCGAGGTCGTTTCGCCCCTGGGTGATGTCACCCACATACGTATAGAAGCGTGTTCCCGACGCTCTGCCGTCTTCTGACGGGACGGCAAAGCCCTCATCGTAGTATACCTGCACCGCGACATTCGCCGCTTCGGCCTCAATGTGCAGCACCTGGTTGGCCATCCCGCCCAGCGCCGGTGACAGAATCTCGTGGTAGGATCCTCGTTCAATCGAGCCGGACCACACTTCGGTGCCGGTCGTTTGATTGCGAATCGTGACCTGTGTGTCATCCCAGGACCACACAATTACCCGCGCGTCAGCCGCCGAGATCGAACTCGGGAGCTGCGTGAAGAAATCGTCGCCGCGAAATGCGCCTTCCTGATCGCGTACCCAGTAGCCGACCGCTGTGCATGCGGAGGGGGTGCCGACCAGAATAGCGGCCTTCTTGTCGGCGAGGAAACCAAACACGCCGGCCCCCGTGGGGATCAGCTGCGTCTCGCCGCGCTCTACGGTTCCGTGCCAGATGGTGCCGCCGTCAGCGACGCTCACGATACGTACGTTCGTGCCGTTCTCATAGCCGTGTACGACAGCTTCTGCGGCCGTGTAGAAGTACGTAGTGTAGAAAAGTTCACCCGAATCGGAGGAAGCGCCGGCCTCGGGTCCGGGCACCTGCGCCGGCGGTTCACTGCTCGTGCCGTCGCCGACAACGGCGACACTCGATGCGCCTGTGACCGGCTCGATGGGAGGCGAGTCGTCGGCCATCGCCGCGACACATGCCGATAAGAGAATGCCCAGCGAAAGCGCGGCGGTGAAACGAAGTACAGACGTCCGAACGGTCATTGTGTGTCCCCAGAACTGAGATTGGTAGAGCGTGCAGCTGTGCGCCGCTCAAGCTCAAACGGGGGACCTCACAGATCGTTTCAGCCGTTGACGCGAAAGACGCGGAGGGTGACGGGCCAGACCACATCGCGCGCTCGCCCGGGATCACCCCACGCAGCCGCAAACTCCCCGGCGACGATGGAATAGGGATCGTGTCCCCGGGCCGCCCGGTAGCGCTTCGCCGCGGACCAGGTTCCCAGGTAGCCGGCGTACTCCTCGAGGGTCCACGACAGCCGCATCACAAAAGGCGGCACCGCATCGAGCTCGTCGAAGGGCAGATCGATGTCCGCATAGCGAGCGACGACGTGGCTGCGTTCTGCGGGCCAGTACGGGCCTACGACCTCGGAGTAGTAGCGCACGAATACGGCGTCGATCTCGGGGCTGACCTCCGAAAAGGAATAGGAGATGAGCGCGAGCAGCCCGTTGGGCCTCAGGACGCGCTGCACTTCGTCATAGAATCGCCGATGATCAAACCAGTGAAAGGCCTGCGCCACCGTGACCAGATCGCAGCTCGCCGAATCCAGGCCGGATGCCTCAGCGGGAGCGACCGCGAAGCGAAGGCCCACCGACGGCGCATCATCGTCCTCCAACGCGTTTCGGATCTGTTCCGGGCTGGCGTCTGTCGCGGTTACGCGGGCAAAGTAGGGCGTCAGCAGACGCGCGGCCTGCCCGTTTCCCGTCCCGCAGTCCAGCGCGTGCTCTGTCCTCGGTGCTATCGACGCAAGCCACGCGAAGAGCTCGGCGGGGTAGCCGGGTCGGTACCTGCGGTACTCGTCAGCATGGCCTGAGAAGTGGTCCTTAAATCCCAAACCTGCCTCCCGGTGTCAGCGACCGGGACAGCCTGTACGCGGCCTTTCCGTGACGGTCGAGGGGGCGAAAGCCCGCTCGCGGAGCGCGGGGCAGAGCCTCGCACACTCGAATCCACATCATTGACGCCATGCGTCATTCGTACCACATGAAGCCCCTGCATTCGACAAAAGGAGAGCTGTTGTGGCGATGCCGACCGGTGTGGGAGCGATTGACCTGATGATGAACATCCCCGGCTCTGATCAGAAGAGCTGGTACGAGTTCATGAAGCCTCTGTTTCTCGATTACGAGAGCCGGAACGTGTTCGAGTTTCCCGCTCAATACATGTTCCGAAATGTGCCGAAGATCGAGGAGTGCGGCGACTACGTCGAGTACACCATCCAGCAGATGGACCTCTGGGGCGTCGAGCGAGCGATGCTCGGTATCGACTACGCAACCACGATCAACATGGAGGCGGTCAAGCGTTACCCGAAGCGCTTCATCCCGACCCTCGGTGTGAACCCGAACAACGCGATGGAAGAGGTCCGTAAGATCGAGCGCTTTCACAAAGAGTTCGGCATCAAGTCGCTGACCGGTTTCCCATCCGGTCTCTGCCCGCAGGTTCCGCTCAACGACAAGCGCTGGTATCCCATCTACGCGAAGTGTGTGGAGCTGGACCTGCCAATACAGCTCTGTGTCGGTGTGCCCGGTCCGCGCATCCCGATGGCACCTCAGAAGGTCGAGTTGATCGACGAGGTGTGCTGGTTCTTCCCCGAGCTGAAGTTTGTCATGCGCCATGGCGCAGAGCCGTGGACCGAGCTCGCCGTGAAGCTGATGCTCAAGTACCCGAACCTGTACTACTGCACGAGCGCGTTTGCGCCGCGACACTACCCTAAGGCGATCATCGACTACGCAAACACACGCGGGTCCGACAAGATCATGTATGCCGGGTACTTTCCGATGGGCCTCTCGCTGGAGCGCATCTTCACCGACATGAAGCAGGTCCCTTTCAAAGACAATGTGTGGCCGAAGTTCCTGCGCGAGAATGCACTCCGCGTGTTTGGTTTGGATGACACAGACGGCGAGTGACGGGGTTCTCAGATGCAATACAATGAAGAGGTGTCCCTTGCCATTGAACTCGCGCGTCAGGCCGGCGAGATCGCTATCGAGATCCATGATCGCGAATACGACGTCGCACTGAAGTCGGGTGACCGCGGGCCGGTCACGGAAGCCGACCGGCGAATCAACGAATTCCTCGTTCAGCGGGTGTCTCAGGCCTTCCCCGACGACACGGTGCTCGGCGAAGAGACAAAGGCCGCCGTCGATCTGAACGCCGATCGCCTCTGGATTATCGATCCGATCGACGGAACCAAGGACTTTCTCAAGAAGAATGGGGAGTGGTCGATCATGATCGGCTTTACGGTCGGTGGATCCGCGAAAGTGGGCGTCGTATATCAACCTTCGGTTGGCAAGCTCTACAGCGCTGTCGAAGGGCAGGGCGCGTGGGTCGAACGCGCGGGCGTCAGTCGGCGCCTGCACGTGAGCAGAGACGCTGACAGTCGGCACGCGACGATTGTCAATTCACGCTCACACCCGGACGATCGCATCGATCGCATTCAACAGCGGCTGGGTGTCCGCGTGGGCTACCGCCACGGTTCGGTGGGTTGCAAACTCGCGCACATCGCCGAGGCACGCGCTGACATGTACTTTAATCTCTCAGGCCGGTGCGGCATGTGGGACACCTGTGGCCCCGAGGTGATCATCCGGGAAGCCGGCGGCGATCTGACTGATCTCGACGGTCATCCACTGCACTATGGCGGCGAATCAACCCTCGTAGACGTACCCTTCGTAGCGACGACCGACGCCCTGAAGCCTGCGGTGCTCGCCGCATGGGCAGAGCTCCGCGAAGAGCTGTCGGAGTAGGGCGCGACCTCACCCCCGTCCCCTCGCCATTCATGGAGAGGAAAAGAGGTGAGGCCGCCTACATGCGCGCGGGCAGAGGTACGCCCAGCAGACCGAGCGAGGTGGCCAGGGTGCGGCGCGTCGCGTTTGCCAGGGTGATGCGGGCTGCAGAAAGTGCCCTGTCCTCGGACACCACCTTGTGTCCGCCGGAGTAGAAGCTGTTGAAGAGTTCGGCGATCTCGATCGCATAGCGCGAGACCTGCGCCGGCTCGTAGTCCCGGGCCGCGTGCCGGAGCAGCTCCGGAAACTTCTCGATGTGTGTAATCAGCGCCCTTGCAGCATCTTCGCCCAGGAGAGCGTAATCGACTGCGGCGGGATCCGGCAGCTCGCCGTGTGTTTCGATGTACTGGCGCTCAAGGCTCGCCAGCCGCGTGTGCGTGTATTGCAGGTAGGGGCCGGTCTGGCCGCTCTCGCCGGGACGAAGCCCTCGTAGCATGAGGTCCCAATCGAAGTCGTAGTTCTTGATGCGGTTTCGACTGAGGTCGTAGAACAAAACGGCACCGACGGTGACCTGTTCGGTAATCAGCTCCCGCTCCTGGTCACTGAAAGGTTTGTCGGCCATGATCTCAGCGACGCGCTCTTTGCCCTTGTTCAGGATGTCGTCGAGAAAGACGAGTGTCCCCTTTCGTGTGGAGATCCCGTGGATGCGCCCGAATGGAATGTGGTGGCAGTCCTCAGCCCAGCTGTAGTTCATACGCCGCAACACCTCGAAGACCTGCCTGAAATGCACGGTCTGTTCGGCGCCGACGATGTACAGAAACTGTTTGAATTGCAGCTGTTCGTATCGATAGCGGGCGGCAGCAAGATCTCGCGTTGCATAGAGCGTCGCGCCGTCCGCCTTCACGATCAAACACGGCGGCATGTCGAGCTCTGACATGTCGACGACGACTGCCCCGTCGCTCACTTCTGTCAGACCGGCCCTGTCCAGATCTTCAACCAGGGGAGCGAGCATGTCGTTGTAGTAGGCTTCGCCCCAGTAGTGCTCGAACGAAACACCGAGTCGCTCGTAGATTCGTTCGAACTCGCGCAGGCTGAGATCGCGAAAACGCTGCCAATATGCCGTCGCCTGCTCGTCACCGTCTTCGAGTCGTTTGAACCAGGCGCGGCCCTCGTCGAGCAGAGTCTCGTCTTCCTCGGCCGCTTTGTGAAAGCGGACGTAGAGATCGTAAAGGTGTGTGATCGGGTCTTTGACCAGCGCTTCTTCGTTCCCCCAGCTCTCATAAGCAAACATCAGCTTGCCGAATTGTGTGCCCCAGTCGCCCAGGTGGTTGATTCCCACGACCCGGTAGCCGAGCATGCGAAAGATGTTTCCGAGGGCGTTGCCTATGGATGTCGATCGCAGGTGACCGATGCCGAACGGCTTGGCGATGTTGGGGCTTGAGAAGTCGATCCCGATCGTCTGTCCTTCGCCCTCACTGCCGCGACCGTATCCTTCGTCGGTCGCTGCGCGCAGAACGCCGGCAGCATGATACGCCGAGTCGACCGTGAAGTTCAGATAGGGGCCTGCAGCGTTGACGCCGCCGAGGGCCGGCGCGTCGGATACGGCGCCCGCGATCGCGTCGCAAAGGGTCGTGGCGATCGCCGCCGGCGAGGTGCGTAGCTGTTTTGAGAGCACGAAGCAGGGAAACGCGATGTCCCCCATCTCGCGACGCGGCGGCTCGGTGAGCAGGTCCCGGGCTTCATCTGTGCTCAGGGTAGCCCCCGCATCTTCGGCGGCCTGTGACAGGAGGGTAGCGAGCAGCGATCGAGTGTCGGTCATGGTTCGTTCGTGTGCACAAATGGGCCGCGATATTGCGACAGTGTTCGCGGGTGTGCGGCCTAGACCAGTCGCCGTGAGCCCGCAACGCGTGGAGCGATGATGGTTGGGAGCGGGCGACACATTTCGGCGGACGCGGTGCCGAATTGCGGACGTCGCAGGTGTACAACCGGGTGCACCGAGGGTACAGGGACGGCGCGCCCGGCGCGGCGTACACCGAAGATGGTCATGAAGCTCAGCGTTCTGCTCGCAGTCCTGTCGTTACTGACGTCAGCGTGCATCGGAGGCACAGATTTCTCCGGCGCGTACGTCGAAACTATCCCGGAAGATGGTCTCGACGACGGTCGCCTGCGCGCGCTCCGGGTCATCGTCCATGAGTACAACAGCGCTGTGGGCGGCTACGTCGAATTCTACGAGATTGGCGACATCAACGACCGCTTCGCCCCCTGGTCCCAGGTCCACGCCTGCGCGTACTACGGCGATCTTCGGCAGGTTGGCGACGCGGTCCCCGCTGTCATCGTGCACCCTGAGCTCGGCGAGCTGCGCATGCAGATTTCGCGCAGGAATCGGCGCCGCATGAGCGCCGTCGTTAGCGCGGGCGGCGAAATTCTCGGCGTTGAAGACGGCAGCGAGCTTGAGTTCGAAGGCGACGATCTGCCTGAGGGCCGCGTCTGTCCTGAGGTGACTCCGTGAGCCGCCCCCGAGGATCGAGACTACGTAGGGTCGCGACGCTGGCATTCGGGGCGCTCTGCCTCGTGCTTTTGACCCCCACGGGGCCGCACGCGCAAGTGCCTGATGAGCAGCTGCTGCAGCCGCCCTTTGTGCCGCGTACGGTGTTGGTGATGGATCCCGTCCGCGGATGGGACCTGACCGGCGGCGACGCCGCGGCTATCGACACCGCAGAGATGGTACGTTCGATCCGCATGACCATCGCAGCGGACCCGCGCTACGAGCTTCTCGACGCGCCGATACCCCGTAGCGACACTCGTGCTGCCGCAGAGCAACGCACCGCCCTGGCTCAACAACGCATCGGCCTCGGTATGGACCTCTACCGCGCAGACCGCGCAGCAGAGGCGGCGGCGTCCCTCGAATCCGCCACCCGCGGCTTCAGCGAAGGGACGCTGCGTTGGACGGACGCCGGGCTCGTCGCCGAAGCGTGGCGCACCCTGGCCTTCGCGCACCTGGAGCTATCGGCTGCGGGCGCCGAATCAGCGGTCAGGTCAGAGACGCGGGCTGCGATCGCCTTCCGCGAGATGATTCGACACCTGACGCCGGATCTCGTCGACCCCGCAGTGTGGCCTCCCGCGGTAGCCGACATCTACGAGCAGCAGCTGCTGACCCACGCTGCGTCACGGGGCCATGACCTGCGAGTTCGGGTCAGCGAGGCGCGAGCCGCCGCCGAGCTCTTCGATGCGGACGAGCTGCTGTTTGTGACGGTGGTTCAAGACGAGGGGGGCAGTACTGCTGCGTTGCAGTTCTTCGATACGGAGTCGGGCAGCTTTCACGCCATTGAGGTCGTTGAGTCGCCGGATGTCGGCGTCGACCTTGCTTCGCTGGCAGGCGCAGCGATCTCGCGGGTCGCAGCATGTCAGCGTCTCGCGCCCCCGGCTCCTGTGGACGAGGATCTCGAAGCCGGCAGCGTGTATCTCGCGGCCGGCTACACCGTCCGCGCGTTCCTGGACCGTCCGACCCGTCGCAGCTTCGCCAATCACGGCGTAGGCCTGCTGGGTGAGGTCATGGTGACAGGCTCCGTGGGTGTCTACGCAGGCGCCAACCTGCACTTCAGCCGGCCGGACCGGCTCCATGACCTCCTGAACCGGGTGAACACCTTCTCGGGATCCCTGGGCGGCGTATTCGCGTGGCGCGGACACAGCGGGCGGGTGTTTCTTCGCGCGGGCGCCGAGATGTCGCGAGTTGGGGACCTGCGCGCCACCACGGAATACTGGTGCAAAGTCAGCCGCGGCGAAGCGCAGCAGTTCGACTCGATGCGCGCCTGTACGCCGTCGGACCTGACGATCGAAGACGCCTCGCCCCACTTCGGCCTCGCCGTCGCCGTCGGCGGCTCGGTCCGCATTTTCGGGCCGGTCTGGTTCTATGCGCAGGCAGAGGTGTCCCTCTTTGTCACGCCCCTCGACAGCGTCCCGCTGGCCTTTCCGGCCGGTGGTGGCGCAGGCGTCTCCTACCGCTTCTAGACCGTCGGGCTTGCCCGCCGTCGACGGCTGCGACAAGGCTATGCTGACTATGTCGGACATCACCCGTACAGTTGTTCTCAGAGGCGGCGCGGAGTCATTGCTCCTGCGGCGCTTCTCACTGACGCCCGCGGGCGGCCGCAGAGCCTCCTTTGACACACGGCGCGTGACCATCGGGTCGAGCCCGGACAACGACCTCTCGATCGATGATCCCGGCGTCAGCAGGCACCACTGCCGAATCGAAGTGAGCGCAGACGGCTATCGACTCGTGGACCTGCAGTCGAAGAACGGGACCTGGATCTCGTCGGTGCGCATTCACGACGCTGTGCTCGCCGATGGCGCTACCTTCAGCGTCGGTGACGCCAGGGTCCGCTTTGACATCGGCGATGAAGAAGTTGAAATCGGCTTCTCCGGTGACAATCGCTTCGGCTCTCTGCTCGGCCGATCTCTCGTCATGCGCGAATTCTTCGCTCTGCTCGAGAAGGTGGCGAGCACCGACGCGACGATTCTTATCGAAGGCGAGTCGGGCACCGGCAAGGAAGTCGCCGCCCAGGCCGTTCACGACGCGAGTCGGCGACGCAGCGGCCCCTTCATCGTCTTCGACTGTTCCGCCGTCTCGGGAGACCTGATCGAGTCCGAGCTCTTCGGCCACGTAAAGGGCGCCTTTACCGGGGCGCATGCGGACCGGGCGGGCGCCTTCGAAGAGGCAGCCGGCGGCACAATCTTTATCGACGAGCTGGGCGAGCTGGCCACTGAACTGCAGCCGAAGCTGCTTCGCGTGCTCGAAAAGCGAGAGGTTCGCCGCGTGGGCAGTAACGTGGCCATCCCGGTCGACGTGCGCGTGATTGCCGCGACAAACCGGCGCCTTCGCGAAGAGATGCAGCGCGGCGACTTTCGCGAAGACCTGTACTATCGCTTTGCGGTGGTGAAGGCGCGGATTCCGCCGCTGCGCGAGCGTACCGAAGACATCCCGATGCTTGTCGACAACTTCCTCGCCGAGGTCGCCACGCAGCACGGCTTGAACGACCTGAATGTATCGTACCAGACGATGCAGAAGCTCATCGCGCACCCCTGGCCCGGCAACGTCCGCGAGCTGCGCAACTTTGTGGAGCGGGCCGCGGTGCTGTCTCAGGACGGCGATGTCGCGACGAACTTTCTGCGCACCGATGCGCCCGCCGCGCCGAAGGCGGACGCGGCCGAGGAAGCCGTCTCCTGGATGGAAGCCGCCGGTGTAGACACCGAGACGCCTTTCAAGGAGGCCAAGCATCGCCTGGTTGAAGCCTTTGAAAGAGCGTATTGGGAGAAGCTGCTCCATAACGCAGACGGCAATGTGTCGCGGGCCGCACGAAAGGCAGGTGTCCATCGCAAGAGTGTGGAGTACATTCTGCGCAAGCTCGATTTGAAGCGCTGAACAGGGAATCCAGATGCCGGTACATCAGTCCATCACCCACACCGTCGGAAACACGCCGCTGGTCGAACTGCAGCGGGTAACCGGCAACGCCGGCGCGAGAGTTCTGGTCAAAGTCGAGTTCTTCAATCCCCTCGCGAGCATCAAGGACCGTATCGGCCTCGCAATGATCGAGGCCGCAGAGGCAGAGGGTCGTCTTGGCGAAGGCTCGCTGCTCATCGAACCGACCTCTGGGAACACCGGGATTGCGCTGGCCTTCGTGGCGGCCGCGAAGGGATACCGGCTGATACTCACAATGCCCGACGCCATGAGCATCGAGCGTCGAAAGCTGCTCAAGCATATGGGCGCTGAGGTAGAGCTGACGCCCTGGTCTCTGGGTATGATGGGCGCCGTTGATCGCGCGCGAGCCATCGCCAGGGAGCGCACGGATGCCGTGATCCTTCAGCAGTTCGAGAACCCGGCGAACCCGGCCGCACACGAGCGAACCACCGGGCCGGAGATCTGGACGGATACCGAGGGCAGGGTGGATATCTTCGTCGCCGGAGTCGGAACCGGCGGCACCATCAGCGGTGTCTCACGCTACCTGAAGACCAAGAACCCGAACCTTCGCTCCTACGCAGTAGAGCCGGAGACTTCGGCGGTGCTGTCCGGCCGTCCACCCGGTCCCCATCCGATCGAGGGTATCGGCGCCGGCTTCATTCCGCGAAACCTGGACATGAGCCTCGTCGATGAGGTCATCACAATGCGCGCCGAACGAGCCTTCGAGATGTCGAGACGCCTGGCTGTTGAAGAAGGCATCCTCGCAGGCATCTCCAGCGGAGCAAATGTAACCGCAGCGATCGAGCTGGCGAATCGCCCTGAGAATGCCGGCAGGACGATCGTCACCGTCGTATGCTCCTGCGGCGAACGTTACCTCTCTACGTCGCTCTTCGGGTGAGCGCGTCTCAGGCGGTGATTTTGACCGCAACACGCAAATCCGCGACCCTTGGGCCTATGTCGATCGATCTGTTCAGCACCGACTTCTTCAGCGTCAGAGTGTCTGCGTGAAGCCGAATGGAAAATGGAGCCTGCGTACCGCCCTGAACGGCCTTTTTGGCACGACAGAACGGCGAGGCAGCGAGAGCCGTGTTCGGGTCACACCGCCCGCCATGCATCCTCGGGGCATGAGCGGGATCGTCGAGCTCGTCCGTGAGGATGTGCGCGCGGTGATGCAGCATGATCCTGCGGCAAGAAATGCGGTCGAAGTGCTGCTTTTCTACCCCGGCTTTCACGCCGTCTGGGGCCACCGCGTCGCCCACACCATGTGGCGAATGGGGCTCACGACCTCGGCCCGAGCCGTCTCACACGCGAACCGCTTCGTCACCGGAATCGAAATCCACCCCGGCGCTACCATCGGCCGCAGAGTATTCATTGACCACGGTATGGGCATCGTAATCGGCGAGACTGCGACCGTCGGCGACGACTGTCTGCTGTACAAGGGCGTCGTGCTGGGCGGAACTTCGCTGGAGCGTCGCGAACGCCATCCCACGCTCGGCTCCGGCGTCGTCGTCGGTACGAACGCATGCGTGCTCGGTGCCATCTACCTTGGCGACGGAGCCCGCATCGGCTCCGGCTCCGTCGTGATCCGCGACGTTCCAGAGGGCGCTACCGTCGTCGGTATCCCCGGTCGCGTCGTCGAGATGGGCGGCATGCGCACCATCGAGCAGCTCGACCACGCCGCCCTCCCGGATCCCGTGGCCAACGCGATATCGTCGCTGCTTGGCGAGATTGAAGACCTGCGCCGCGAGGTGGCAGCCATTCGCGGCGACGAGCCGCCGCCCAGACGCGCCGGCCGCGACTTCGAACACGAGAGCTTTGACGGTGAGGAGGAGTGAGCGGGCTGCGCGATGATATCACGCACGCTCTCGCTCCCTTCGGAGAGCCCGAGCTCCGACTTCTCGGCGCCTGGCGATCGACTACACGGCTGCCGGGCCTTCGGGAGCTTCCGATGGTGCACGCAGTCGTCGCGTATCCCGCGCTACGCCTCGCCACGCTGCGTCATTGGCGCGACACCTTCGAGACGACTCTGACCGTCGGCGATGCGCCGGTACACCTGGTTGCCCACGAGGCCTCAAAGTGGGCGCGGCTGCTGCTCAAGGGCCACGGCGGAAGCCTCCTCATCGCAGGCCTGGAGCCCGTCTTCGATTCTTCACGGCTGCTGTCGAAGCTCGGCGAGATCGCCGGGTCGTGTGCGAATGCCGACACACGCGAGTGGTGTGAAGCGGCCAATGGACCCGCGCCTGCCGCGAACACGGTGAGCGCGCAGGCGCGCTTTGACGCGTTGGAGTCCTGGCTGACCGAAGCGCGATGCTTCGCGATCGGCGCCTGAGAGAAGGGCAGCGGAGGCTCGCATTCCGGCGCAGCGCGTGCGCCGCATGCTTTCCTCTGCCGCCGTCCATGCTACAGTGGGCCGATACGGGGATTACTGAGTTCGTTACGTACAGGGGCACCATGACCACCAGATTCGGAAGCTACGGCACCGCTGCGGCCTTTCTCTTTGTCTTTGCTATCGCCGGCGTACTCGGCGCGTGTGATGGCTGTAGTTCGGACCCCGGTGTCGGTGAGACCTGCGAGATCGATGATGACTGCGCCGACGGCGCTATCTGCGACGACGGGCTTTGTGTGACCGATATCGTGGACGACGTCGGGCTCGACACGCCGGACGGCGACGCGGACACGGACCTGGATGCCCCTGAAGAAGTCGACAGCAGCGAAACCGACGGCGAAGACACCGATACCGGTGAGACCGATGACGGCGGTGACGCCGGCTGCGACGGACAATATCAGTGTGAATGCACGACGGACGACGACTGCGACTCCAGCCTCTGTGTACGCACCGAGCTGGGCAACCTCTGCTCGCGCCTTTGCTTCGACGACGAAGACTGTGCGGACGACGCATGGGAGTGCCGCCTCCTACGCACCGGCTCCGGCGATGTCGCCGAGATCTGCGTGCCGATCGCGGTGGGACTCTGCGCGGATTGTGAGACGGACGAAGACTGCACGGCGAACGGCTCCCTGTGCAATGCCCTCGCGGACGGAAACTTCTGCACCACCGACTGCACCGACTCCGACTGCCCTGAGGGCTACGGATGCGAAGAGATTACGCGGGTCGAAGACGGCACCCCGGTGAGCTACGATCAATGCGTGCCGCTTCTCGGTGTGTGCGGCGACTGCCTCGACGTGGACGGCGACGGTTACGGTACCGGTTCCGCCTGCCTGGGCGACGACTGCGACGACACCCTGACCTCGGTGTACGTGGACGCGCCTGAGATCTGCGACAACATTGATAACGACTGCGATCTGGAGAACGACGAAGACTACACGGACGCCGACGGGCTCTACAATTCGCAACAACACTGCGGTGGCTGCGGTCAGGTGTGCGCCGCTGACTTCGCGACGGTCGAGTGTCAGACTGCGGTCTGCACCCTGCTTGCATGCGACGACGGGTACGCAGACTGCAACGATTCGCTGGACGACGGGTGCGAGACTCCGACAGCGAGTGATGAGGCGAACTGCGGTGGCTGCGGCGTCGTGTGCGATTTCGCGAACGCAAACGGTGTGTGCAACACCGGCGAATGTGCGCTCATCAGCTGTGAAACCGGTTGGGGCAACTGCGACGATAATCAGGCGAACGGCTGCGAAGAAGACGTCACGGACGACTTCTTCAACTGCGGCGTGTGTGGACAGACCTGCGACCTCGAGAACGCCGTCGCCCTCTGCGACAACTCCGCGTGCAGCCTGATCGGCTGCGACTTCGGCTGGCAGGACTGCAACACCAACCTGGACGACGGCTGCGAGGCCTTCGTCGTCGAAGATGTGCTGAACTGCGGTACCTGCGGAAACATCTGCAGCGTAAACAACGCTGTAGCAGGCTGTGACGGCGGCGCGTGCGCCATCGCAGAGTGCCTGCCCGGCTTCGCGGACTGCAACACCAACAACCTGGACGGCTGCGAGGTTGATCTCGGCGTCAGCCGCGACAACTGCGGGGCCTGCGGTGACCGCTGCGTCTTCGCGAACGGCGTCGGCGAGTGCGATGAGGGGACCTGCGAGCTGGTCGCCTGCAACAACGGCTTCTCAGACTGCGACGGCAACAGCGCAAACGGCTGCGAGGTGGACCTGCGTACCGACAGCGCGAACTGCGGCGCCTGCACGAACATATGCGACGGCGACAACGCGTCGCTGACCTGCGTCGCCGGCGACTGCGAAATCGCCTCCTGCGATGCCGGCTTCGATGACTGCGACCTCAACGCAAACAACGGCTGCGAAGTGAACCTCGCGACCAACGTCAACAACTGCGGATCCTGCGGTCTTGTCTGCGCGGTTGGCGGCGGCGCCGCTGCCTGCGTGAACAATGTGTGCGGAATCAACAGCTGCGATACCGGGCTGGCGGACTGCGACGGTTTGCCCGGCAACGGCTGCGAGACCGATCTGACCACAAGCAATCTTCACTGTGGCGCCTGCTTCCAGAACTGCACCTTCCCGAACGGCGTCGGTGACTGCGAATCCGGCGTGTGTGGTCTGGTCGGCTGCAACACGGGCTTCGCGGACTGCAACGGTGACCCGATCGACGGTTGCGAGATGGACCTTCGAACCAACTACAACAACTGCGGAACCTGCGGAAAGGTATGCGACCTCGCCGACGCGACCGGAAACTGCAACGCAGGAACATGCGAGGTGATCGGCTGCGATCTCGGCTTTGACGACTGCGATCAGGTCGACTCCAACGGCTGCGAAACCAATCTGCTCACCAGCACGCAGTCCTGCGGCGTCTGCGGTACCCAGTGTGAGGTCGCCAACGGTGACCCCGTCTGCAACGGCGGCGCCTGCGGTGTCGCGGGTTGCGACCTGGGCTACGGAAACTGTGACGGAGGCTACGCCAACGGTTGCGAAGCCGAATTCGCAACCAACGAGCAGCACTGCGGCGGCTGCAACATCGCCTGCGAGTTTGAGAACGGCGTCGGAGCCTGTGTGGCCGGTGGCTGCCAGCTGGTCGGTTGTGATATCGGCTACGGAGATTGCAATGGCGAAGATTTCGACGGCTGCGAGGTGGACCTCAGAAGCAGCGTCGATCACTGCAACGCCTGTGGCAACGCGTGTTCAGACAACAACGCTACGCCCCAATGCGACGGGGGTGTGTGTGAGGTCTTCGATTGTGAAGACGGCTTCGAGGACTGTGACGCGAACCCGGCGAACGGCTGCGAGATCAACCTGAACACCAACGTGTCGAACTGCGGCGGTTGCGGCGACATCTGCAGCGTCGCCGGTGGCGACCCGGAATGTGTGCAGGGGAGCTGCGAAGTCAGTCTCTGCACCGGAGACCTGGCGAACTGTGACGGTGACCCCGCGAACGGTTGCGAGATCGACCTCAACGCTGACGAAAACAACTGCGGTGGCTGCGATAATGTGTGCTCCTACCCGAACGGAACGGGTGACTGCGCCGCCGGCTCCTGCGTCCTCGCCGGGTGTTCCGCGCCCTTCGCGGACTGCGATTCCGATTCTACGAACGGCTGCGAAGCCAACACCACGTCCGACGACAACAACTGCTCGTCCTGCGGCAATGTCTGCAATCTGCCGAACGCGACCAGCACGTGCTCGGCGTCAGAGTGCCGCATCGTGAGCTGCAACAGTGGTTTCGCGGATTGTGACGGAACCGACGCGAACGGCTGCGAAGTCGACCTGAGCGTCAACCGGAACAACTGCGGAAGCTGTGACAACGCATGCAGCGCAAACAACGGTACCGCATTCTGCGATGGCGGCAGCTGCGCCATCCAGTCCTGCGACTCCACCCACGGTGACTGCGACGGATCTTACAGCAATGGTTGCGAGGCGCCGCTGAACATCGACGAAGCCAACTGTGGTACCTGTGGAACCACCTGCGAATACGAAAACGGAATCGGACTCTGCACCGGCGGCAGCTGCTCGATGAGCGGTTGTCAGAGCAACTGGGGCGACTGCGACAGCAGCAACGCCAACGGCTGCGAGACCTTCCTCGTCAACAACATCAACGACTGCGGCACCTGTGGAAACGAGTGCAGCTATCCGAACGCCGCCGGCACGTGCAACACCACGTCGTGCGCCCTGCAGAACTGCAATCTGGGCTACGAGAACTGCGATGGCAGCGCCCTCAACGGATGCGAAGTGTTTGTCTCAGGCGACACAAACAACTGCGGTGGCTGTGGCTCGGTATGCAGCCTCTTTCAGGCCAGCGAGAACTGCACGAATGGATTCTGTGGCGTCGCGAGCTGCAACGGCGGGTTCGACAACTGCAACGGAATCCCGAGCGATGGCTGCGAGATCAACCTCAACTCTGACGTCAATAACTGCGGCAGCTGCGGAAACGTCTGCCCCTCCGCGGGTGGCACCGCGGTCTGCAACAACGGCACCTGCGGCATCTCCGGTTGCACCGCACCCCTCGCTGACTGTGACCTCGACGGCACATCGTGTGAGACAAATACCAACAACAGCGTCTCGAACTGCGGCAATTGCGGCAACGATTGCGACGCCGGCGCATCCAACGCGACGATGGAATGTGACTCGGGTGTTTGCGACATCGACCAGTGCGACACAGGTTTCGACGACTGCAACACTGTGACTTCGGATGGCTGCGAAACCAACATCACCAGTTCTCTGGCCCACTGCGGAGGATGCGGAAATGTGTGCTCTATCGGCGGCGCTGTCGAAGAATGCAGCAGCGCAACGTGCAGCTTTGTTACCTGTGACAGCGATCGTTACGACCTCGATGGCGACATGAACGACGGCTATCAGGGTGGCGACAACGGCTGTGAGTACTTCTGCACCGGTGACCCCCTGGCAACGGACTCGCCGGACTCCAACGGCACGGACGACAACTGCGACGGCATCGACGGCGACATCGCCAACTCGATCTTCGTCGCGCGCAGCACAAACGGCGGCAGCAACTCGCACCCCGGAACTCCGGAGCAACCGGTCGCCACCATCGCGTTCGCGATCAACGCCGCTGCGAGCTGCCCGGGCGGACCCTGCGACGTCATCGTCTCCGGCGGTACCTACGACGAGTCGATTACAATGATTGACGGCGTGAACCTCTACGGCGGCTTTGACGCCGGCACCTGGACTCGCGACATCTCGATCAACGAGACCATCATTCGGGGCCAGTCGACCGTGGCTGTCACCGCAGACGCACTCACCACGGCGACCACACTCGACGGCTTCACCGTGCAGGGATTCGACGCCCCAGGTAGCAGCGGAGGCGCGACGATCGCTGTTCTCGTCAGCGACAGCAGCAGCAACTTCTCCATCGGCAACTGCACGATCGAAGGCGGTACCGGCGGGGACGGCGCGGATGGTGAAGACGGCACGAACGGCGCCAGCGGTCTCGCCGGTGGCTCCAGTAACAGCTCCAGCGGCGCCGCCGGTGCGACGAGCACCTGCGGTGCAGACGGCGGCGACGGCGCCAGCGGACGGGCGTGCACGGACGGCGCGCAGTCCGGCGGATCCGGCGACGCAGGCAGCGACGCCAGCAGCGGCGGCGGCGGCGGCAGCGCCGGATCAAACAGCTGCTCCTGCAGCGGCTTCTCAGGCGGTGATGGTGGCGACGGTGGCGCGGCAACGGCGGGCGGCAATGGCGCTCAGGGCGGCGCGGGCTCGAGCTCTTCGCTCTCGGCGGGCTCCTGGGTCGGCGGCGTCTGGACGCCGAGCACATCGGGCCCGGGCACTCGCGGTAAGAATGGTACCGGCGGTGGCGGTGGCGGCAGCGGCGGATCCGATCGTGACGGTCTCTTCGGCGGCTGCATCAACGCACGTACCGGCGGCGGTGGCGGCGGCGGTGGCGCCGGCGGATGTGCAGGCACAGCCGGCGGCGGCGGCACGCAGGGCGGCGCATCGTTCGCGGTGGTTGTCGTCAACTCCGTCGTCGACATCACGGATACAGAGATCAAGGTAGGTACCGGCGGCGACGGCGGTGCCGGCGGCCCCGGCGGCGATGGCGGTGCCAGCGGCGGTCTCGGCGCAGGCGCCGGCGGCTCAGGCGGCGGCTTCCTCAGCGAAGGCGCCGGCGATGGTGGCAACGGTGCAGCGGGTGGCAAAGGCGGCGGCGGTGGCGGCGGTGCCGGCGGCTGCGGTGGTCCCGCGATCGGCATTGCGCAGGTTGATGGCGGCACAGCGAACCAGACCGCGGTGAGTTTCAGCGGCGGCACCGGCGGTGCGGTCGGCAGTGGCGGCCCCGGCGGCAGTCTCGGTGGCGACGGCGCAAACGCACCCTCGGGTGCGGACGGCTGCGTAGGCGCGGTCGAGGACACCTATACCTACTGATGCAGGCACAAGGAGCCGCGCGGGAAATCGCCGGCTTCCCTGGACTCCCGGCGAAGATGGGCGCTACCCTCGCTTGATGCACCCTACGTGTATCAAAGCAGGCGCGCTCATTGTCGCCCTCATGCTGCCAGCGTGCGAGGGCGGGGACGCCGGCGCAGGGGACACGGGTGCGGATTCTGGTCTTGCGTCCCCGGACGCGCTGGACCCGCTCGACCCGACGGCCGGTGGCGGATCGTTGCGTGTTGATTCGATTTCGCCGGGTACATCATCCGATGGCGCCGAGCTCAGCCATGCATCGGAAACGCCCGGGCGCACTGACGGCCCGGTGGAACGGATCTTTGAGCAGGTGGATGCCGGACCGCTCGGGCAGCATGCGTTGCCTCTGCGGGATGCCGACGTACTTGGCTATGGAAACGGTGGCGCATTCATCGACGCAGACGGGGACGGCGACGATGATCTCTTTCTCGGCAGCCCCTGCGACGCTGCCCCGGTCGCCTGTGTGTACCGAAACGACTCGACACCGGGCACGATCCAGTTTGTCCGCCACGAACCCTGGTGCTTTGACACGTTGCCGATCACAACAGCAGGTGTCGCTGCGGACCTCGACGGCGACGGGCGCGAGGAGCTGATCCTCGGCGGTATCGGAACGGCGGCGATCGTCGACTTCACATCATCAGAGCCTGAGGTTGTGGACCTGCCACCGGGCCCGTTCTTTCAGGCTGACGAGGTGTGCGCCGTCGGTTCGATCCTCCCGTGGGACGCGGATCTGGACGGCGACTTCGAGCTTCTCTTCGGCTGCCGTTTCAGCTGGACGGACGGCGGTTGCAGGGGAATCGGTGTTCAGGGTTACTCCACCGGTCGCAACGTGGTCCTGGACCGGGTTGATGGCGCATGGACCCCGAGCAGCGGCGCCGAAGTGGACCCCCTCCTGATCGCCGACAACACTCTGGCGATCGCGGCGATCGACGCGAACCGCGACGGCGTGATCGACCCTGCGCTCGTCAGCGACACCTTCTCAAGTGTCTCCCGCATCAACACACATTTTCCGCCCGGCGGGGTGTTCATCTCGGATGTCGGCGCGGCTGATGGGCGCCGCGCGGGACTGCTCGGCTGGGGGCGCGGCAGCGACCGGTGGGGCTCGTTCATGGGGATTGCGCAAGTCGCCGATGACGCCTGGTTTCTGACGGACTGGGGACGAAACCGCGTGGCGCGCTGGTCCCGGGCAGAGCAACGCTTCCTGCAGGACGCGGCAGATCCCGCGCTGAACCGGCAGCCGGACACCGATGACCCTGCCTTCACCTGGGGCGCTGTTGCGGACGATCTCAACGGCGACGGCTTCACCGATCTTGTGGTCGCCCGGGGAGAACTGCCGGCCATCGCTTCAGACACCTGGCCGACCCACAACGATTTTGTCCTGCTTGGCGCGGAGCCCGGCACCGATGGTGCGATGCGTTTCCTGGACGCCGGCGAATACAGCGGCTTCGACGGTCGCGCGAGCGCCGATGCCATGGGCCGAAGCGTGGCGAAGGTTGATCTTGATGGCGACGGCGGACTCGATCTGGTCTTCATTCCCTTTGTTGGAGCGCCCACGGTCTGGTCGTCGCGCGGTGCACAGAAATTCTGCACGATTGAAGTGCGCTCCCGCTACGTGGCCGCCGCCGGATACGGGGTCGCGATGCGACGAGTCGGCAGCTCGGTCTGGAACGTTCGGGACATTCAGGGCCTCCACGGTTTCGGGGGATCTGTACGAATCCTCGCCCCTGCAGATATCGCTGCGCTGCGCTTCCCTTCGGGCGCCGAGATGGCGGTAGAGTGCGACCCCGGCGAGCGGCTGACGGTGGAGGAACCGGAGTGGCTCAGGGTACAACACGCGGGCAACCTCTGGGAGGTACGGATCGCTCAGGACGCGGTCACAGCTCCTGAAGTGGATGGCGCGTGGCAGCGAGTCGGCGCCGAGGTCTTCTGGACAGAGGGAACCCGTGTCAGCCCTACGCTGGTGCGAATAGCGGCGCTCCCCGCCGGCGAATTCCTCGTCGTTGGGACTCGCGATCGCGTCGTCGCACTCCGCTGGTTCGCGCCTGCGGAGTGAAAGGCGGCGACGCATCTGACCACAGCGACCGCCGGACTGGGGTTCACATGCAATGCAGGCTATAATACCGCGAACGGGGCCCGCTGACATCAGCACAAATCGGAGGACGAATGGCAGCTCTCAACGCCATAACGCGCTCAACAGTTCTGTTTATTTCCCTCTCGACGCTGTCACTGGCGATGCTTCCGGGGTGCGGAGGCTGTGGCGACGACGCCCCGGGTGAGACAACCTGTGAGCTGGCCTCGGATTGCGGGATCGGAAGCAGCTGCATCGATGGGATCTGCGTGGTGGCTGACGCCTCTGTGGATGCGGACACCGACGTGGAAGGAGACATCGAAACCGATACCGATATTGATGTCGTCGATGATGAAGACATCCTTGATGAAGACACCGGGACCTGCGCGCCGGGCGCATACCAGTGCGACTGCGAGCTGGACATCGACTGCGACTCCGGCACCTGTATCTCGACGAGCATCGGCGACGTCTGTTCGCGCCCCTGCTCGGAAGATGCCGATTGCGCGGACCCCGACTGGGAATGCCGCCTCCTTCAGACTTCGGGCGGCGATGTCGCAGAGCTCTGCGTTCCGGCCAGAACCGAACTCTGCAACCCCTGCGAGGTGGACATCGACTGCGACGGCTTCAACACGCTGTGTACGGTGCTCGGAGACGGAAGTTTCTGCACCACGGACTGCTCTGCGACAGCCACGTGTCCCGAAGGATTCTCCTGCGAGACGGTCAGCCGCGTAGAGGGCGGCGAGCCGGTCAACTACCAGCAGTGTGAGCCGGTGCTTGGGATCTGCGGCGACTGCCTGGACGAGGACGGTGACGGATTCGGAACCGGCTCCGGCTGCGCCGGCCCGGACTGCGATGACACCCTCGATACGGTCTACGACGGAGCCCCCGAGATCTGCGACGGCTTCGACAACGACTGTGACAACAGCACAGATGAAGACTTTGTGCTGGAAACGAGCCTCGTTCACTGTGGCACCTGCGGAAACGCCTGCGACGCCGCCGACGCCACCTCCGAGTGCGTCTCCGGCGCCTGTGCCATCGTCAGCTGCGCGGAGGGCCTCGGCGACTGCGACCTTGAGTATGCAAACGGATGCGAGTCGAACACGAACACAGACGCGCAGAACTGCGGTACCTGCGGCGAGGCCTGCGAATATGCGAACGGCGTTGGCGCCTGCAACGCCGGGGCCTGCGAGCTGGCCGGGTGCACGCAGGGCTTCTCAGACTGCGACGGCGACCCGACGAACGGATGTGAGGTCGAATCTGCGAGCGACGACAACAACTGCGGCGGCTGCGGAAATGTATGCTCAGATGCCGGCGGCGAGACGGAATGCACCAACGGCGTATGTACACTGACGAACTGCGACGAAGGCTTTGCAGACTGTGACGCGATCGCGTCCAACGGCTGTGAAGTCAGCACCGACGTCAACGCATTGAACTGCGGTGTCTGTGGAAACATCTGTACCGCGGACAACGGCAACCCGGTGTGCGTGGACGGAATCTGCGGCGTCGACGATTGTGACAGCGGGTTCGCCGATTGTGACAGCGACCCTTCAAACGGTTGCGAAGCGGTGCTTGACTCAAGCATCGTCAACTGCGGCGCCTGTGCTCTTGCGTGTACCTACCCGAACGGCATCGCGACCTGCGAGCAGGGAACCTGTGCGCTTGCGGGCTGCAACAACGGCTACGCCGACTGCGACGGTGACCCGACCAACGGCTGCGAAGTGAGCCTGACGGACGACGAGGACAACTGCTCCGCATGCGGCAGCGCGTGCTCGCAGAACAACGCGAACACGGAGTGCGTCAACGCCGAGTGCACGATCATGGACTGCAGCGGTGGCTACGCAGACTGCAACTCGTTGGCTGTAGATGGCTGCGAGATTGAGACGGATTCAAACATCAACAACTGCGGCACCTGTCTGCAGGTGTGCACCGCCCCGAACGGCGTTCCGATCTGCGATGGAGGGACCTGCGAGATCGGTGCCTGCGACCCGGGTTTCGTGAACTGCGACGGCAACCTCGCGACCGGGTGCGAGACAAACGTTACCACCGAGCTCGCCAACTGCGGCGCCTGCGGTGCCGTGTGCGAGTTTGACAATGGTGTTCCCGCCTGCAACGCGGGTACCTGCGCGCTGGCGGCCTGCAACGTAGGCTTCGCGGACTGTGATGGTGACCCGACCAACGGCTGCGAGGTTGACCTCAACGCGGACACCGCCAATTGCGGCACCTGCGACACCGTGTGTGTTGAAACCAACGGCGTCGCTGCCTGCACCGCCGGCGTCTGCGAGATCACCGGCTGCGATGCAAACTTCGCCAACTGCGACGGCGTGGCGCAGAACGGCTGTGAAGTGAACCTGCTGTCCGACGTCGAGAACTGCGCCGCGTGCGATACGGAATGTGTCGGAGACGGAACCGGTGATCCGGCGTGCCTCAACGGCGTGTGTGGTTTGGACAACTGCGACGACGGGCTTGCCGACTGCGACGGAGACGGAACCACCTGTGAGATCAACCTCACGACCGACGCGAACAACTGCGGTAGCTGCTCAAACGTGTGCAGCTACGCAAACGGCAGCGGCGCGTGTGTGGGTGGAAGCTGCGAGCTGGTCGCCTGCGACGCCGGCTTCGATGACTGCGATGCCGACCCGAGCAACGGCTGCGAGACCTCGCTGGAAAACAACAACTTTGCGTGCGGTGCCTGCGGTCAGAACTGCGACATCGAAAACGGATTCGCCCTCTGCAACGGGACCAGCTGCTCACTGCTTGGCTGCGATTTCGGCTGGCAGGATTGCGATGGAAACATCGACAATGGCTGCGAGGTCAATGTACTCGACAGCGTCACCAGCTGTGGCGGCTGCGGCAATGTGTGCAATGTAGCGAACGCGAACGCCACCTGCGCCGGCGGCGTGTGCGGAGTCGGGAGCTGCTTCGCAGGGTTCGACGATTGCGACCTGCTGCCGACGAACGGTTGTGAAACGAACCTGTCGGAGAACGACACGAACTGCGGCGTGTGCGGAAACTCGTGCACCTACCCTCAGGGCGCAGGTGAGTGTCTGGACGGCACATGCGCGCTTGTCGGCTGCGCGAGTGGCTTCGCCGACTGCAATGATGTGCCTTCGGACGGCTGCGAAGTTGCTCTTGCGGGCGACTTCTTCAACTGCGGCAGCTGCGGCAACGACTGCGACGTCTCACAGGCATCGGCAGTGTGTCAGGCGGGCAGCTGCGACATCACCTTCTGTGATTTCGGCTTCCAGGACTGCAACGGTGCCGTGAGCGACGGCTGCGAGGTCAGCATCCTCGACAGCGAGATCCACTGCGGCGGCTGCGACAACCTGTGTCAGGTAAACAACGGCGACTCAGTCTGCGACGGCGGAATCTGCGAGGTGGATGCGTGTGACGGCGGCTTCGCCGACTGCAACGACGAGTACGACGACGGCTGCGAGATCGATCTACTCAACAATAACAACAACTGTGGTGCCTGCGGAGTCGCCTGCGTGTTCCCGAACGGGGTGGGCGAATGCAACAGCGGCACCTGCGAGCTGGTGGGATGTACCGGCGGGTTCGCGGACTGCGACGGTCTGGCAACCAATGGATGCGAGACCGATCTCAACAGCGACGAGACCGCTTGCGGCAGCTGTACGACGGCCTGTTCAACGAACAACTCCACCCCCAGCTGCAGCGCCGGTGTTTGCGAGATAGACAGCTGCGACTCCAACTTTGCCGACTGCAACAATACGGCCGCTGACGGATGCGAGATCAATCTGCTGAGCGACGTGGCGAACTGCAATGGCTGCGGCTCTGTATGTACGGTTCCCAGCGGCACGCCGGTGTGCATCGGCGGCATCTGCGACGTGGACAACTGCACCAGTCCCTTCGGGGACTGTGACGGAAGCAGCGCCAACGGCTGCGAGATCAACCTCAGCAACGACGCCGCAAACTGCGGCAGCTGTGGCAGCGCCTGTACCTACGCAAACGGAATCGGCTCCTGCGCCGGCGGCACCTGCTCACTGGCGAGCTGTACCGGTGGATTCGCGGACTGTGACAGCAACCAGGCGAACGGCTGCGAAGTCGACACCACAACAAACTTCTTCAACTGCGGAGGCTGTGGATTGGACTGCGACCTCAGCAACGCAAGCTCAACGTGTAGCGCGGGAAACTGCGGAATCACATCCTGTGACTTCGGGTTCGAAGACTGTGATTCCAGCGCGTCCAACGGCTGTGAGCAGAATGTCGCATCGAACGTGAACAGCTGCGGCGGCTGCGACACTGTGTGTCAGGTCGACAACGGCGACCCTTCATGTAGCGCCGGCGTCTGTGACATCGGAAGCTGCGATTCCGGCTTCGAAGATTGCGATAGCGACTATGGCACCGGCTGCGAGATCAACCTGCAGTCCGACGACGACAACTGTGGTGCGTGTGGCAACAGCTGCGACTTCAACAACGGCGTTGGAGCCTGTGTCGGCGGCTCCTGTGAGCTTGTAGGCTGCGCGCCGGGGTTCGGAGACTGCGACGGTGACGACACCAACGGCTGCGAGATCAATCTCAACAGCAACCCGGACTTCTGCGGCACATGTACGTCGGCCTGCTCGGACAACAACGCGACGCCCATCTGCACCGTCGGTGTGTGTGGAATCGACAGCTGCGATACCGGCTGGGATGATTGCAACGGTTCCGCAGCTGACGGCTGCGAAGTGAACCTGCAGGCGGACATCAACAACTGCGGCACGTGCAGTGCGCAGTGCTCCATCGCCGGCGGAGCCGCGGCCTGCATCAACGGCAGCTGCGGGATCAACGAGTGCGACACGGGCTTTGCGGACTGCGACGGCAACGCGGCAAACGGTTGCGAGACCAACCTGAACACCAGCCTCGACCACTGCGGCGCCTGCAACAATGACTGTGACTATGCAAACGGCGTCGCCAGCTGTGGTAGCGGTGTGTGTCAGCTCTCCGGGTGCAATACCGGCTTCGCAAACTGCGACGGCAACGACATCAACGGCTGCGAGAACGACCTGTCAAACAACTTCCTGAACTGCGGAACCTGCGGCAACGAATGTGACCTCAACCACGCGAATGCAGTGTGCAGCGCGGGCGCGTGTCAGGTTACAGGTTGTGACCCCGGCTACTTCGACTGCAACGGCCAGTCGGGAGATGGTTGCGAGATCAACCTTCGTGATGACGAAGTGAACTGCGGTACCTGCGGGACTGTGTGCGCTGTCGCCAACGGAAGTCCGACCTGCAACAACTTCACCTGCGAAGTGGACACCTGCGGCATCGGCTTCGACGACTGTGACAATGACTACAGCAACGGCTGCGAATCTGTTCTCGCCACGGATGTTAACGATTGCGGCAGCTGCGGCAACGACTGTGAGTTCGACAACGCGACGGCCGGCTGCGTTGGAGGCATCTGTCAGCTACTCGTCTGTGACGCCGGATGGGGTGACTGCAACAACGACGACAACGACGGCTGTGAAGTCAATCTACGAATCAGCGCGACGCATTGCGGAGCCTGCGACGACGCCTGCTCCACCAATCACGCCGACACCATCTGCGACGAATCAAGCTGCGAGCTGGTCAGCTGTGACAACGGGTTCGCGGACTGTGACGATGATGTCGCGAACGGCTGCGAAGTCTCCATCTTCACGGACGTGGCGAACTGCGGCATCGATGCAGCCGCAGGCTGCGGGAACATCTGCGACCTGCCGGACGCGGACGAAGAATGTGTACTCGGATCCTGTGTCGTTGCCACATGCTCCTTCCCGGCAGCAAACTGTGACGGGGACCCGGGCAACGGCTGTGAGGTCGACCTGATCACCGATGCCAACAATTGCGGCGCCTGCGGCACCGTGTGCGAATACGCGAACGGAACCGGCGGCTGCACCGCGCTTGGCTGCGAACTGGTTGCCTGCGATCCCGGATTTGCCAACTGCAACAACGACGACAGCGATGGCTGCGAAGCGAACCTGTTGCTTGATGAGGCGACCTGCGGCCAGTGCAACACACCGTGTGACCCGGCCAACGGCGACGGCGAATGCATCGGCGGTGCGTGCACTATCGATGACTGCGATACCGGATTCGATGACTGTGATGCGCAGGTGCCGAACGGCTGTGAGACCAACCTCGCAAGCGACGTTAACGATTGCGGTTTCTGCTCGAATCAATGCACCACGAACAACGGTACACCGGCATGCACATCGGGCTTCTGCGACACGGGAAGCTGCGATGCCGGCTTCGAAGATTGTGACGGGCTTCCGAGCAACGGTTGCGAGACCAATCTGTCGAGCGACACTTCCAACTGTGGTAGCTGCGGCGACGATTGTGTGTACGCCAACGCCGGTTCCGTCTGTACCGGTGGTAGCTGTGCGATGGGTACGTGCGCCGCCGGCTTTGCGGACTGCAACGGCAATGATGTCGATGGCTGCGAGACGAACGTAATCGACAACGACAACAACTGCGGCGTGTGTGGAAACTCCTGCACGTACCAGAACGGAGTCGGAAACTGTGTTGGTGTCGGTTGCGTGCTCGAGACCTGCAACCTCGGCTTTGCCGACTGCAACAACAACCCGGATGTCGATGGATGTGAGACGAGCATCTTTACGGATGTCGACAACTGCGGGCAGTCCGGCATCGCGGCCTGCTCCAACGAGTGTGTGCTCCCGAATGCGGACGAGGTGTGCATCAACGGGGTCTGCACGGTGGATGAGTGCGACGCCGGCTGGGACAACTGCGACTCCGGTACGCCCGGATGCGAGACCAACATCGATGGCGACCCATTGAACTGCGGCAACTGCGGTCTGGATTGCAGTCTGCTGATCACGACCGGAACCCCGGCCTGCGCGGCCGGCACCTGCTTTGCCAGCAGCTGTACCGCACCCTTCGCCGAGTGCGATTCAAACCCCGGGACGCCATGTGAAACAAACACGTCAAACGACCTCAACAACTGCGGCGGTTGCGGCAGTACCTGCGACTCGACCAACGTCGACCAGCAGTCCTGTTCAGCCGGTATCTGCACGATTCAGAACTGCGACACCGGCTATGCGGACTGCAACACCAATCCGGCCGACGGCTGCGAGGTCGACACGACGACGAGCAACCTGCATTGCGGTGGCTGCCTCAACTCGTGCACGATTCCGAACGCCGGTGCCCAATGTACTGCGTCTTCATGCGAGTTCCAGAACTGCAACTCCGGCTGGGTCGATCTCGATGGCGACATGCTCGACGGGTTCCAGAATGGCGACAACGGCTGCGAGTACCAGTGCTCGGGCACCCTCGGCGGACCGGATCTTCCTGACAATCAATTCATCGACGCCAACTGCGACGGTGTCGATGGCACCATCGGCGACGCCCTGTTTGTCGCGAAGAACTGGGGCGCGAACACAGCGACCTGCGGAACTATCGATAACCCCTGCCAGACCATCACCTTTGGTCTGAGCCGCGCGACGGCGACCGGTCGAGACTACCTGATTGTTGGCGCGGGCACATACAGCGAGCAGGTCACGTTGACGAACGGACTCGGTATTCATGGCGGGTACGCCGGAAACGAGGCTCAGGATTGGGCACGCAGCGATTCCTTTGTGTCGGCGATCAGCTACAACAGCCCGAGCTCAGATCGCGTGATCGCTGTTCAGGGCAACGGAATCAGCGCAGAGACTCGGGTTACCTTCATGACCATCAGCGCCGGCAGCTCGACCCAGAGTGGCGGCGATTCGTACGGCCTTCACTGCGTGACATGCACTGCATTGTACCTGGAGGACTGTACAATTTCGTCCGGAAATGGCGTAGCGGGCACGTCGGGTGGTGACGGGACAACAGGCCTCAGCGGTTCGGACGGCTCGCAGGGCAACCCGGGAGAGTGCGACGGGAATCGTGGCACCGGCGGCGGCGGTGGCAGCTCGCCGTGCAGTCGACCCGGAGGCAGCGGCGGTCATGGCGGTTCGGAGGGTCGCAACAGCGGCAACGTCGGCAATCCCGGAACGCAGTCCGGTAGCGGCGGCGGCGGCGGCGGTACCGGCGGCCCCCGCGCTTCGAACTGTGGTGACGGAGGCAACGGCGGTACCGGCGGAAACGGTTCGGCGGGCACCGACGGCTCAAGCGGCCTGGGTGGCACTGTTGTGAGCTTCGGGACCAACTATTGGGAGGGCGCCGGCGGCAGCAATGGGACGGACGGCACGCACGGACATGGCGGTGGCGGCGGCGGCGGTGCAGGTCAGGGCGAGTCAGGCTGTGGCTTTGTCTGCATCCCGAATATCTGTGACGACGGCGGTGGAGCCGGCGGCGGCGGCGGCGGCGGCGGCGGCTGCCGCGGAACGGCAGGTAGTGCCGGAACCGCAGGCGGCGCTACCTTTGGCGTGTTCCTTGTAAGTTCAACCGGAGCGGTCATCACGGATTGCGTCATCACCTCGGGGAGCGCCGGCGCCGGTGGCAACGGAGGTCGCGGCCGAAATGGTGGCAGCGGTGGCAGCGGCGGTGCCGGCGGCATCGAGACCGGGTCCGGCTGCGGAGGCGGGTCCGAGATCGGATTGGGTGGCCGTGGCGGCAATGGTGGCCGTGGCGGCAACGGCGGTCACGGCGGCGGCGGCCGCGGCGGCGACTCAGCGGCGATCGGGCTGCGTTCCACGTCGATCAGCGCAACGAACAACGACCTGAACCACGGAAGTGCCGGCGGTGGCGGTTCCTCGAACGGAAATTCCGGAGGGAACGGCGACGCGCAGGACACGATCATCTATTGAGCGCGACATCTGACAGCTCGCTTCGATCGTTGTTGGTGCTCGTCGCGGCAGCGGCTCTGGTGAGCGGCTGCAGCACCTGTGGCGATGCTCGGGAGTCCGTTCCTTCTGCGGTTGAATCCGCGGCAGACGAGGCGGGTGGTCCCGTCGAAGCGTCGACAGAGCCCGCAACGGAGTCAGATGAATCCCCGTCTCCGGAGCTTCCGACGACGCACTCTCGGTCCGCTGCCGAAGCGGTGGCGCTCGCCCTTGAGACGCGCGACGATTGGATGGTCGACAGCTGGCAACCGGCGCTCCTGGCTGCCATCGTCGGACGGGAGGTCAACCTGTCAGAGCTCGCTGCGTTCCTGCCTCAGGTAGGGAGCGAGCTGGCCGAATCCGACGACCCCACGGCAAGAGCGCTCGCAGCGCTTGTCGGGCTGAACGGAGCACTGCCGGAAGGTGGGATTAACGAAATCGAGCAGCCCAATGATCGTCTGACGCTGTCCGGTGCGTATTGCATAGACGAAGTTTCAGGGATGAGTCGAGACGAGCTGTACCGCTCGAATCTGCGCGTTGGAGGCTATCCGGCCCTGCACGCTGCATTCGGAGAGCTTTTCGGACGACGCGCAGGATGCCCGACTTCGATTCCGCAAAGCGAGTTGTGCACCGGGCTGCGGCGCGTAGTCGATGCCAATCGCAACAACGTCGACCTCTTCGCTGAAGGAATGGCCTTCTCGAACGAGTTTCAATGCGAGGCCCTGCCGGCCCGGTATTATGATGACCTGCTCGCGCTGCAGCGGGATGATGGTACGTGGCGCCTGAGCGGCGCCGAGCGATACACCTGGCACACGACCCTGATGGCAATCTGGGCGCTTGAGAGCCGCCCCGTCGTACCGGAAGCGCACGGGCCCTAACTCACGGATACGGAAGTAGTTCCGTATCGCCGGTTGGAATCCGACAAAGGGTCCAATCTCATACCTCGCCCGCAACACGCGAGATCGGCTTGCGACCCACTACCTTGCGCGCGTCGTTTTCTGCCGGGCGTGCCGCCTGTTGAAGCCGATGAGGTGGGTCGTGGAACACGTTCCAGACGCATTTCTCGCGTTGACGCGGACCGCCAAAGCTGAGAGCAGCCGCGGCAGGAATCACAGACACGGGGTCGGCAGGGCCCCGCTATTGAGCAGGGGGAACGCGATGCTTCGGACATCTGCGACCGCAGTCGTACTACTTTTCTCGCTTGTCGCGTCGAGCGTAGCGGCCGCCGATCCCGGGCGTCGCTTCTCTGGTACCTTTGAGGGCGGCATCAGCATCACCGGGAACACCCTCGGACTCGCGAAGGAGACCGATGCCAACGGTCCCGGGACCCGCGATTCGATCGGCACCTTCGTGACAACGGACGCGTCCAGCATTGACGGGTTTCCCGTGCATGCAGACAACCCCTGGCCAGTGCAGACCACGTCGAATTGGGAGGAAAACGAGTCGACCGGCGTGCTCGATCTGCCGATCGGAAGCACTGTTCGATACGCCGAGCTGCTCTGGGGCGGAAGCACCCAGCACGCCGATGAAGACGTCCTGGACGACCTCGGAACCGCAATCACGATGCGGCACCAGAACGGTCAGATCGAGATCGTCAGCCCTGATGACGAAGGCGTGACGATCTCCCAGCAGTCCGCCGGGAACACATTCCAGGTTCGCTACTACATGCGTCGCGCTGACGTGACCGAGTTCGTGCGAAGCAACGGCGCGGGCTCCTACGCCGTCGGTGGAGTACCTGCCACCCAGCCTTTCAATATCAACACCCTATGTGCCGCCGGCTGGACCCTCGTTGTGGCCTACGAAAACAGGGAGGAGCCCACCCGGAACATCACGATCTTCTCAGGGGCCGACTGGGTCGATGAAGACGATGTCGCTGACGCCGAAGTGTCAGGCTTCTGCGCGCCACCCAGCGGACCCGTACGCGGCCACGTAGCGGTGTCCGCGATAGAAGGCGATGCGAACTTCGACGGCGACATCTTCCTGATCTCTGACGGCGCCGGCTCGGCTTTCCTGCCGCTCTCAGGACCAAACAATCCAGAAGACAACTTCTTTGCTTCGCAGATCAACGGTAACGACGGGCACATCGACACACGCGGGACCTTTGGGGGCGCCAATCACAACGCGGCTACGGCCACAAACACCGTTGGCGGACGACAGGGTTGGGACATCACGCGCATCGAACTGAATCCCGAGGACGGATTGATCACGAACGGTCAGCGCGCCGCTACCCTGCGCGCCGACACCACCGACGACAGCTTTGTTCTGATGATGGCGGCCCTTGAGCTTGAGGTGAACGCCCCGGACTTCACGCTCCTGTCCAATACAAACTCTGTAGATCGCGCGGTCGCAAACATCGGCGACGTGCTTCGCTATGAGGTGTCGCTCGACAACACACGCGGCTCCGCAGACGCGATCAATGTGGAATTTCGTAACCCGCTGGCGCCGGGCCTCAGCATGATCGCCGACTCCTTTTGCGTGGGCACCGCGAGCCCGCCAACTGACTGTCAGGACGGCGTGGACGCTGCAGCCCTCGCCGCCGGGGTAAACATCTCTGACCTCGGCTACACCGTGCCTTTCGGCGACATCGTCTATGTGAGCTTCGAGGCCCGCGTTGACGCGATCCCCGAGGCGCCACAAGACGCCGAGTTCGTCAGCCGCGCTTCCTGGCACTACGACTGGCAGGAGTGCGCCGACACGCCCGCGCTCGGCGGTTCCGTCGAACCTCTCCCGGCGCGTACGGAGGCACCCAGACTGGCGATCGACATGACAGTTTCACCCGCGGGCACGATCTCACCCGGTCAGGAGCTCACCTATACCGTCACGATCACGAATACCGGAGAAGCGGCGACCACGGACGCGGACCTGACCGCAGGCATCCCGGCTGGAACCACCTACGTCGCCGGCTCGACCGCGATGAACGGAGGTTCCGTCCCAGACGAGTCGGGGGACATGCCCTTCGAGAGCGGCAGGGCCGTCGCTTCAGTCGGCGACGCGGATGGCGTCATCGAGTCCGGCGAGACTGTAACGGTCACCTGGCGCGTACGGGTAGACGACACCGCAACAGGCACTATCGACAACAACGCAACTGCGGATCCTGATGGTGACGGACCGGCCCCCGGGCTGAGTGCGTCCGCAGACACTCTTACACTCTCCATCTGTGGCAATGGTGCCGTTGAAGGCAGCGAGGCCTGTGACGACGGCGGTACCGCGGCAGGGGACGGGTGCAGCGCGACCTGCACCGTTGAGGGTGACAGCGACGGCGATGGCCTGCTCGACACCACAGACCCCACCCCGTTCGATCCGGATTCGGACGACGACACACTCTGCGATGGGCCCGGAACCGTTGTTGGTGTGTGTGTGCCCGATGAAGACCGCAACCACGACCTCGACCCGACAAACGACGACAGCGATGGTGACACGACCCCCGACTACCTGGACCCGGACGACGACGGAGACCTCATCAACACGATTGACGAGGACCTCAACGATAACAGCGACCCGAGGGACGACGATACAGACGGCGACACAACACCGAACTACCTGGATCCGGATGACGACGGGGACACCGTGGACACCGCGGATGAAGATGTGGATGGCGACGGTGACCCTCGAAATGATAACACCGACGGCGACGACCTGGTCGATTACCTGGATCCCAACGACGACAACGACCTCCTCGACACGATTGACGAGGACGTAGACGGCGACGGCGATCCACTCGATGACGACACCGACGGCAACGGCGTACCCAACTTCAGGGACCCGGATGACGACGGGGATTCGGTGTCAACAAATGACGAGGACGTGAACGGCAATGGGGACCCCCGTGACGACGACACCGACTTCGACAACGTCCCGGACTACCTCGACAATGACGACGACGGGGATGGCATCCCCACGTCGGATGAGGACATCAACGGCAACGGTGACCCCCGCGATGACGACACCGACGGCGATGAGATACCGAACTATCTCGATCACGACGACGACGGCGATTTTGTTGCGACCCCGGACGACAACTGCCCGCTTACGCCCAACGGTGACCAGGTCGACGCCGATGGTGACGGACTCGGTGATGTTTGCGACGCGGACATCGACGGCGACGGCGTTGCGAACGACGATGACAACTGTGTGTTTGTTTCCAATGGCGACCAGGCCGACGCCGACGGTGATGGGATCGGCGACGCCTGCGATGAGCCGGAGGAGAACGGCGAACGCTATGTGGTTGGTGGTCGCCTGTTCGGCTGCTCAACCCGTCCGGGCCGGCCCCTCTCGCCCCTCGCGGTGCTCGCCTCAGCTGCGCTTGTCGCCGTCAGCCGGCGCCGTCGTTAGGGCAGCGAAGAGGAATGCGCGCTAGAGCAGCGTTGCGGCCAGCTCCGCAAGGGCGGAACGCTCGCCTCGTGTGAAGAAGCATGAACCGGTTACGTCCGCGCCTTTCATGCGTTCCGTGACGTAGGTAAGTCCGTTCGTGTGTTGATCGAGGAAGTGGTTGTCGACCTGGAAGGGATCACCGGCAAGGATCACCTTCGTGCCTTCCGCCGCACGTGTGATGATTGTTTTGATCTCGTGCGGGCTGAGGTTCTGCGCCTCGTCGATGAGCATGAATGCGTTTGAAATCGAGCGGCCTCGTATGCTGTGGATCGGCTGTACTTCGATCACGCCCGATTCGAAGAGCTGCTCCCAGCCGCGTTCACCGTTCGAGGCGCCCTTGCTGGTCATCGAGTCGTTGTCTGTCCCGACCAGCTGATCGAGGTTGTCGAAGAAGGACTTCATCCACGGCTGCATCTTGGTCTCGAAGTCGCCGGGCAGGTATCCAATGTCCTTACCGAGGGGGATCACGGGTTTGGACAGGAGAACCCGCTCGTACCCGGCGCCGCTGCGCATGGGATCGAGCTGGGCCATCGCAGCGGCCAGGGCCAGAAAGGTCTTTCCGGTACCGGCCTTGCCGACCAGTGTGACAAGGCGAACCTCCGGGTCCATCAGGAGGTCGAGGGCAATGCGCTGCTCGGTGTTTCGTGGTGCGATTCCGAGGGCGCGGCCCCATTCTTTGGGCACCGGCTTCAGTCGACCCTCGGCGGCGTGGTATCGCAGTGGCTGATCGCGCTCGCCGTCCTCACAGATGAGGAATTCGTTGGGCACCATGTCATCGAAGCCCAGCATCGACGGCGTAACGACCTCGTCCGGGATGTAGACGCGGCGCAGCTCGTTTGCATCGATCCCGTCAGCGCGGCGGTAGCCACGGTACAGGTCTGTGATCTCGACACGGTCGGCGTCGTAGTCTTCGACGGTGAGGCCTTCGACGCCCGCGAGGATGCGCAGGTTCACATCCTTCGATACCAGCTTCACCTCGCTGTACGTGCCCTCGGCGCGCAGTGAGATCGCGGAGGCCAGGATCAGGTGATCCATCTTGCGAATCCCCACGGCCTCTTCGAGGGCGCCGAGTCCGGTACCCATCCCGTTGGCGACGATACGTACCCGGCTTGATGAGCGCGGATCCAGGACACCTTCGGGCGTGTGCAGGGCACCCAGCCGGCTCAACTTGTCGATGTAACGTGACGCAGAGCGCGCAGCGGCCGATACATGAACCCGCGGCGAATCCTTCAGATCGTCGAGCTCCATCACCACAAAAATGGGGATGGCGACGCTTGTGTTGTGAAACGAGGCGATCGCCTGCGGGTCGTGAATGAGAACGCTGGTGTCGAGGACAAAGGCCTTGGTCACACGCAATCTCCGCGTTCCGGGTACGCCGATCGAGCGGCTTCCCTAAGAGATCACCGCGTGATCTCACGGTCAAGCGTGACGAAACGCGCTCTGGTGAGCGCATCCTGAGTCGTTCCGTCGCAGGTGCGTGCAGGGAGCTCCGCGCAGAGAGGCGATTCAGCCTGCGCGCGAGAAGACGATCTCGTTGATCACGACGTCTTCGCGGGGTCGGTCCTGAAAGCCGGTCGGTACGCCGGCGATCGCCTTGATGACGTCGATGCTCTTGCAGAGGCCGAACACCGAGTGCCGGTTGTCGAGGTGCGGCGTGGCGACCTCACAGACGAAGAACTGGCTGCCGTTGGTTCCCGGTCCGGCGTTCGCCATGGACAGAATGCCGGGCTGACTGTGCCGAAGCTCCGGGTGGAACTCGTCCTTGAAGCGGTAGCCGGGGCCGCCGCGGCCGGTGCCGGTGGGGTCTCCGCCCTGCAGCATGAAGTTCTTGATGATGCGATGGAAGATCACACCGTCGTAGAAGTTTCCACGCTCGACTTCGCCGGTGTCCGGGTTCTTGTAGGCCTTGGAGCCGTTCGCGAGGCCGACGAAGTTGGCGACTGTCACGGGGACGAGATCGTCGTAGAGCTCGCATTCCAGATCGCCCATCGTGGTGCGAATGGTGGCCTGGATTCGGCCGGTGCCGGGGATGGCTGCGAGAATCTCTGCGGGGTCTTCTGTGTTCAGTTGCGACATCGGTAGTCCTTTGTATGAGGCGCCGCGCACCTATCTGAGGCCCACGCGTTCTGCAACCTGAGCAACGTGACTGTGTCCGGCAGCCCTACGCGCTGTCGAATCTCAGACCCTGTACGGAGCATCAGATACGCTGCGCTGTCGCGGTCGCCATCGTTTGATTCGCTGATGCTGCAACAGCTCCCGCACTACCTGCGCCGGCGGTGAGGAGCCGATGTACGTGGCGCCGGGTAGGAGTTGTCGTCAATTCGCCAGCCGTCAGAACATTGCGTCAGAAAGTAAATCTGCTGATTTGTTTCGCGGTAAGGATATGCGTACGCCTGCTTCGCCGCGTCCCACCACCGCAGGTACCAGTATTCGGTTGAACGCACCCGCAGCTCGGTCGTGGTCGACGTCACACGTTCCCAGCCTGCGCGCGCACTGACCAGGCGGTATGTAGATGGATTGGCCGCAGGCTCGCGCAGCGTCCATCCCCGCCGACCGCAACCATCGAGTACATGAACGATTCGTCGCCATGCGGGGCCATCCTGCACGAAGTAGCGATCGAGCTCATGATCTGCGCGCGCCGGCAGTCTGTAATACGCCTGAAACTCAGCCTCCAGGGCACGACCGATCAGCGACTCTGCGTGCTCCGCAAGTTGGACACCGGGTGCCTCGACGGACTCACCGCAGCGCACCATGAGCGTGTAGTTGCGAAAGTCCGGGTATGACTGCAGGCACCATCCGGCGCGCCTTGCAGTACGTGAGTGGACGACCTGAAACATGTATGCCTGTGCCCTGCCGTAGCGCCGGTAGAAGTGATCGAGGGACCGCGAAACCTCGTAGCGATACTGGGCAAGCTGCTGAACGGACGCTGAATTCAGTATCGCCAGGGCCTCTGTTTCCCGAAGCGTACCAGACGGAGAGTCCGACGATGAAGGTATGAGTGCACTCATACAAGCGCGAAGCAGACACCACTGTCGTGCGTCAGGTTTCGCGACCGCCGTTCGATCCGCCATGAGATGAGAGAAGGCCTCGGTAATCTCAGAGGCGGCTTCGCGGATCTGCAGGTGGCTGAGAAACTCCAACTGACCACTCCAATCATCGTTTCCAATTGGAGTATATCGGATCTCGCGACGGTTTCGAAGCGCGCGAGTCGACACCATGTTCCTCAGTAGGCCGCTCACGAGGAGTGTTTACATGGCACAGTGCTATCTCACCGGAGTTCACCGCCCGATTCACCAGATGTACAAGCTGGAGCGTGGTCGGGCGCGGCAACTGGCGGCGGAGTATCGACGTCGCGCGGCGCAGGTTGAGCGTCTGCTGGAGCAGCTGGGCCCCGTAGATCGAGAAGTGACGATCGACGCCGAGGGAATCCGTTCACGAAAGCGCGTTCATCGCCTCGTTTGCAGTGATATCGCACGGACGCTGTCCAAAGATCTCGAAACTGACAGATTGTTCGTACACTTTGTGGACTGGCTGAAACAGCGACGGACGCAGCAGGGGGCCGACACCAGTGGGGATACCGGTGCTTGCTGCGACACGCCGACCGCGGAATGTAATGCTGGCGAATCCTCATGAAACTCGTGATCGGACCTCCGGCAATCGCCGCACGTTTCGCCCTCGACAACACACTTGAGAAGTTGCGGAGCTTCGACCGGATTGCGGTCATGGACCATATGGGCCGAGGTGCACCGCTGCTCACCGAGAAGGACGCCTGGCTGCGCCAACGCGCGCGCGTCGAGTGGCATGACCTGAGCGCCGCACAGCGGCCCACCGGGTTCACCCTGGGTGCAGTCGACGATGTACTGCCAGCCGATCGCCTTTGGTTGGTACAATCTCTTCTACAAGCTGCGGACGAGTTTGACGAAGAGGCGGCCTTTGCTCTGGCCGGGGCGTGGGAACGCGCTGCGAAGCCAGGTCGCGTGTCATTACTGTCTTCGTTCAAGCTTCATTGTACAGAGCTGCGTGCTTCCGGTTGCGACCTCCATTCAAGCCCGGGCGTACGCGCGATGAGCTTTATCCTGGGCTTCAACGCCGTGCAGGGTTGCGCTGGGGATTGGAACCCTCGACCCGCACTTGGCAGCAGTCGGAGCGTGCAGTGGTATGAAGCATCACACCTCAGGTTGGACCCTCGCGAACGAGACGCGGTGATGGCTCACGCAATGTTTGATTTGCTGCGGCTTTCGAGCATTCCCAGTTTGGACGCGCGCCTCGCAAGTCGGGGTCTGTGCAAGTGGCGAGTGTTGCATCTCTTTCCCTCGCGTTGGGCGCTGGCTCGAACCTCGACGGATGTCTTTGAACATGTTGATTCGACAGTGGTTCTCGATGGTCGCAGCGCACTGTTGCGTGCGCGTACCGCACAGCAGATGCTCGCGGAAGCAACGCATATCCTTGTGATCGCCGGCACAAATGTTGCGAACTTGCCGGAGTGGCTGGCGCC
>JAUICO010000117.1 GCA_030427825.1 bacterium
GCCTGAATGAAAACGCGCGTTTCGGTTGACAGGCTTTCCTCGATCTGCAATATTGCTAGTTAACTCGAATGGGGAGGACGTGGGGGGACCATGGTGACAATCACAGACATCGACAAAAAATTTCAGGTGACGGCAGCTGCTTGCGCGATCGCAGGTGCTGCGGTCTTGACGCCAGGGGCAGTCGCGCACGCAAGCCCTGTGGCAGCGACGTAGCCGAAGTCCGTACAGTCGTTTCCGTCGAGCTCGGCGCCATCGCAGAGCTCGGGCCCGCTGATCGCCCCGTCACCGCACTGGTTGCCGCAGTCAGCGGCGCACGATGCGCTGTCCTCATCGCCGTTGCAGATGCTGTCGCCGCAGCTCTGTGTAGCCGTGCAGCCGGCGAGGCAGGCGCCTTCGCCTACGCTGCCGCCGCTGCCATCATCGCAGGACTCTCCGGGTTCGACGGTGCCGTTTCCGCAGACCGCCTGACAGAAGTCGGTGGACACGCTCGCGCAACCGGCTTCGCAACGGAGGCCCGCAGCATCGACGTAGCCGAAGTCAGTGCAGTCGGCGCCGCCGAATTCGCTGCCATCGCAGACCTCGGGCGCTTCGACGCTTCCGTTTCCGCAGGTGCCCGAGCAGTCGAGGTCGTTGCTGTCGGTGCATCCCGGAGGACAGCAGAGGTCTCCGTCGCCGCAGACGGAGAAGGGCGTGTTCGAGCAGAGAACATCGCAGGTCGTCCGGCTGCCTGTCATCGCGTCGCCGGTGCACGGGTCGCTGTCGTCGCAGGTGTCCGGGCAGGCGCCTTCTTCGCCGGCGGGAATTGCAGAGTCGCAGGACTCATGCGCGCCCAGGACGCCGTCGCCGCAATCGGGCACACAGTCCCCGTCGGCGTCGTGGTCTGCGCCGTCGGGGCAGCAGCCGTCATCAGCGCCCACTGCGACGTCAACGCTCGCCTCGCATTCCGCGTTGCACTCCGTGCCGACAAGGGCGTCGGTAGTGCAGGGGTCGCCGTCGTCGCAGCTCAGGGGACAGGCGCCGGGTTCGCCTGCCGGGATCGCGATGTCACAGCTCTCGCCCTCGTCCAGGGAGCCGTTGCCACAGGGGACAACAACCGCGTCGCTGCTGTCGTCTGCAGTGTCACCGGAGTCATTGCCCACGTCTCCGCCTCCGGAATCGTTGGCGTCAGGTGCATCCTCGCCGGCATCGCTGTGTCCCGTGTCTCCGTTTCCTGTATCGCGGCCGTCGTCATCGCCGCAGGTGCCGTCGATACACACCTGGCGGTTTGCGCAGTCGTCCGTCGAATCGCAGGATTTCTCATCCTCGCAGCCCGTCGCAAAAAGCGCGGACGCTACCAGCAGAACACAGGCACACAGCGACCTTGAAGCCGTCATCATACAATCCCCCGATAAACGTAACAACGTCAGTTGACGCAGTTATCCTCTACGAGGCACCGAACGACAAGGACTCTGGCCACCCGCTCCGGTGCGTCGGTTCTGGGTGCTGATGCCGTCGGTGCAGTGCCGACAATCAACCGCCTGTGTCGGGTCGTGCGAACCGGCTCAGTACACACCGGGAGTCGGCGTGGAGAGCACGCCCCATCCGGTTGCGTTGTTGACGTACACGTTGAGGTCCAGTCGATACAGGGATTCTCCCGGATTCACGCCGCCGACCGCCGGGCTGTAAATGACCGTGCTGGTGCCGTAGCTCATCCCGTCGAGGATCGTGTCTGCGGCACCGAGAATGATGACCTCATCGCCGCCGTTCGCGAGCTGTGTGAATCCTGACGCCCAGGTCGGGTAGTCGACCATATCCGGTACTGCGCCATTGGTGTTGTTGTACTCATAGTCCGGCAGTGAACCAAAGCTCGAGTTGAAGTCTGTCGCGTTGTTCGCGACGACAACAAAAGCGCCGGCGCCGATGGTCGCGCCGGCCGGGAAGACCGACATGCCTTCGCCGCTGCCCGAGGTCTCTTCGTCGCCCAGTTTGACGACCGAGAGGTCAATCGTCGCGCCGCTCGCGTTGTAGATTTCTATGAACTCGCTACCCGGGTCCGGATCACCGATCGGCGCATCGTAGTACACCTCAGAGACCACCAGACCGCTGGCTTCGATCTGGCACGTGTCGCTACACCCGTCGCCGTTGATCGTGTTTCCGTCGTCACAGCTCTCGGGTGGCGTTTGGATACCATCGCCGCAGGTGAAGCCGCCGCCGGGAGGGAAGCCGGGGGTCGGCGACGTGGTGGCAGCCCACGCCGACGCATCGTCAATGTACTGCGAGAGGTCCGTCCGGTAGAGCGAGTTGCCCGCAGGGGCGTCGGCTACCGATGGGTTATAGAATGTCGTCTTGTTCCCGTAGCTCATGGCGTCGACGGGAAGGTCCTGGTCATCGAGGAGCAGGATTTCGTCGCCACTGTTGCCGAGGGCGACCTGTCCGCTTGCCCAGCCGCTGTAGTGCGTCATGTCCGGTACGGTCGCGTCGGAGCTGTCGATCTCAAAGTCGGGCTTAAAGCCCCAGATGCCTTCGAAGGTCTCGGCGTCGCGAGCGATAACGAAGATCTGGCCGGGCGCGATCACCGTGTCGTCAGGGAACTCCTGCATGCCCTCGGTTCCATTCTGGGTCTCTTCGTCTCCAATCTTGTAGTCTCCGATGTGCAGGAAGTAGTGACTGCCGTTGTAGATCTCTGTCCACTCCGCACCTGGCTCCGGCTGTCCGCTCGGCGCGTCGTAGAGGACCTCGGAGATCATCAGCTGCGAATACCCGCCGCCCTCGGGCTGGCAGGTTGCGTCGCAGCCGTCGCCGGCCGTGGTGTTGCCGTCATCGCAGTTCTCGCTTCCGTCCAGGAAACCGTCGCCGCAGATGGGGCCCCAGGGGCCGGTTCCCGGCGTGGCCGCCGCCGTAGTTGACCACGCGCTCGCCGCCGGAATCCACACGGTCGGGTCGAGGCGGTACATGGCGAAGCCGGTGGCAGGCGCCGGGACGGAAGGCGAGTACAGATATGTACTCGTGCCGAAGTTCATCGCGTCTGTCGGCACACCGGTGTCGTAGCGCACATAGCCGACTCCGAACTCGTCCCCACTGTCTGCCAGATCAACAGAGCCGGTCGTGAGGATGGTCTCGCTCCACATGTTTGGAACGTTTGGATCTGTATCTATCACCTCGAAGTCCGGCAGCAGACCGTCGTAGAGTTCGCAGAAGGTGTCCGCGCGTTGCGCGATGACCAGGTACTCTCCCGCGCGCCAGATTTCGTCGCCCGGAAAGCGCAGAATGTCCTCCGGCCCGCGAATGCTCTCCTCGTCCGAAATGCCGATGTTTCGCAGGGACAGGTTCGCGCCGGAGCGGTTGTACACCTCGTACCACTCGCCTTCGGGCGAACCGCTGCTGTCGGGAACCGCAAACACTTCGCTGACGACAAACATGCCGTTGCTCAGTTCGAAGATGCACGTGCTGCTGCAGCCGTCACCACTTGTAGTGTTACCGTCGTCGCAGTCTTCTCCCGAGTCGATCGCGCCGTCCCCACAGTTCGGTGGCGTCCCTACGCACGCGCCGCCTGTGCAGGTCTGCCCCTGCTGGCACACAAGGCCGCAGCCGCCACAGTGCGAGGGGTTGGCAACCAGCGACGTCTCGCACCCGTCGGTCTGCTGGCCGTTGCAGTTGCCCCAGTTGGTTTCGCAGGAGTCGAAAAAGCAGGTGCTCAGCGCGCATCGTTCTATCGTGTTCGGAAAGTAACAGGCGTTGCCGCAGGAACCACAATTGGCCGCCGAACTGCTCAAGTTTGTTTCGCAACCGTTGTTTGGAACCATGTCGCAGTCTGCCGTTCCCGAAGCACAGGTGAGAGACATGGCCAGAATCGGCGGTGTGCCGAAGAACGCGTCACCGTTGAACGCAACCGACCCGACCACAAGCTGGGGGAGCTCGGCGAGACCCGGCTGCGAAGCGAGAGACATCCCAACCTGCAGTCCGCTTTCGCTGCCGGCCGGCGGGGTCCACTTCGTGAAGGGTTGGGCGTGGGGAAGGTGGACGCCGTAGATAGCGCCTGTGTTCTGGCCGGCGTCGTCATCGAAGGGCGCTCCCGCGTAGATCACACCGTCAGCTACGGTGACACGCTCGCCAAATCGATCGCCGACTTCGCAGTCGTCAGCAACGATAAAGCGGGTGACGTCTCCCGCAATCGCCGTAACAGAGCCCGCGTTGCGCTCGCAGGCAGAGTCGCCGGGGGCTCCGATCGCGATCACACCGGCATCGATCGCCACGCTCTGTCCGAAGCGCGCAAACCACGCTTCGCCGGAGGGCTCATAGCGCCGGCTGCGGCTGAACTTTCCGTTCAATTCGAAAACCTCGACGGACCCTCCTGCCCGTATCGCGCTGGAGTCCAGGGGCGCACCGACGACGAGAAGGTTCCCGGACAGGTCCAGGCTCTGGCCGAACCGGGCGCCGGCCGACACCGCTGCCGACGTGACGATGGCGTTCAGCTGCCATTCCCCGCCGGACTCGCGAAACAGGTAAACGGCGCCACGGTCTGCGCCCGCCCGGTCCTCGCGGCAGGCCGAGACTGCGATTGTGAAACCGTCGGTCGCAACGTCGCATCCAAAGCGCGCACCGCGTTCGGGCCGCGGGGAAACCAGCCTGGTAACAAAATCGTAGGTTCCGCTGGCTGCACGATACACATACGCGCTGCCGGCGTTGCCTGCGGTCCCGTCGTCGCCGGGTGCACCGACGACGAGAAGGTCTCCGTCATGCGACACCGCGCTGCCGAAGCGGTCCCACATCGCACCGTCTGGAGCGCTGATGCGCTGCTGCCCCTGCAGGGTCCCGCCCACAACGCGGCTGACCTCAACAGCGCCGGTAGCCGGCAGGCGTCCCGACGCCAGCCCCCGACCGGTGACGGCGACGTCTCCGTTCAGGGACAGATCAGTGACCGCTGCGGCCCCGACCTCGCCTGCAGGAACGACGCGCAGCTCGGCGAAAGCTGACCCCGTGGAGCAGAGCAGGGCAAAGGTGAATGCGGCGAGCGGGCCCAGGCGTCCATTGGGCGGGTCTTCGACGGACATTGTTCAGGTCTCACGAGGGCAAATTCGGGACGCTGCGGTGAACGTAGCGAGGCCGCGAATTGACCGCAAGGCCCGCACCGGGAAGGCGGGCCCGCCGGACCGCGCTCCTACAGGCTCTGTGCAGGCGAGTTCGGCGCTGGGAGAAGCCGTAGGCGCGCTGCCTGCTGCGTTCTCGACCACTCGAGGGCCGACGATCGTGGCGGAGATCTGTCCCGCTCCGCATCCACAAATCACGAACCGAAGACGTGCGCGCGCGCCTCGGATCGCGGGGCTCGTTTTGTCGTTGCGACGCAGCGCGTCATTCATTATACGGCATGCGCGGTATACACTGTGTATACTTCTCTGTTTACGCGCTACGCGGGCTGGACCTCTTCGAGGCCGGCATTGCAGGTCAGGAGGCCGAATCGATGGGAAACTTCTTCAAGGACAACGAGGATCTGCAGTTCTACATGGACCGTGGGATTGATTGGGACTCGCTGATCCGCATCACAGAGTTGAACTTCCAGGCACCGGACGGGCACGAGAGCGTAGCCGAGGCCAAAGAGTTCTACACAGATGTTCTTTCAATGCTCGGCGAATTCGTGGCCAACGAAGTGCAGCCGAACGTCGCGGCGATTGATCACAAGAAGGTGAAGCTCGTAGACGGCGAGGCCGTGTGCCCGCCGGAATGGGATGCAATCTTTGAGCAGCTCGCCGAGCTCGGCACCCACGGCCTGCCGATTCCTCGTGAGCTCGGCGGCATGAACATGCCGGTCCTCACCTACTTCATGAACGGTGAGATCCTGGGCCGCGCAGATGTGTCAGCGATGACGCACAGCAGCTTTCACGCCGGCATCGCGATGGCCCTGCTCGTGTATTCCGTCCACGAAGGAACGACCACATTCGACTCGGAGAAGCTGATCATCAGCGAGACCCGCTTCGGCGACGCGGTCCGAGAGATCGCGACCGGCGCTGCATGGGGCGCAATGGACATCACCGAGCCTGACGCCGGCTCCGATATGGCCGCCCTGAAGGCCCGCGCCGTGCAGGACGAAGACGGAAACTGGTTCATCACCGGCAGCAAGATCTTCATCACCTCAGGCCACGGCAAATACCACATCGTCATCGCGCGCTCAGAACCGGACATGTCCCTGGGACTCGAAGGGCTCAGCCTCTTCCTGGTGAAGGCGTACGAAGACAACGAGGACGGCACTCGCACGCGCTACGCCAACATCGTCCGCGTCGAAGAAAAGCTCGGCCACAACGGCTCGGCGACATGCGCGATGGAGTTCGACCGCAGCCCGGCGCAGCTGGTCGGCAGGCGGGGCGAAGGATTCCGTCTGATGCTGCTGCTGATGAACAACGCGCGCGTTGGTGTGTCGTTTGAGTGCATCGGCATCATGGAAGCCGCACACCGCCTGGCCCGGGAGTACGCCGCCGAGCGCGGGTCGATGGGCAAGACGATCGACAAGCACGAGATGATCGCCGACTACCTCGATGAGATGGAGAACGACATCTACGGCGTGCGAGCGCTGACGATGCACGCAGCATTCCACGAAGAGATGGCGCACAAGCTCAAGCTCTACGGGCGCGCGATGCGCGCGGCCGGCCGCAGCCTTGAGTTTCTCGGCATTGACTCAGACGAAGCTCTCGAGGCGCGAATCAAGCACCACGAGTGGGAGTCTCGCAGGATGACGCCGCTGATGAAGTACATCGCCGCTGAAAAGTCGGTGGAGCACTCGCGGCGCTGCATCCAGATTCACGGCGGCGCCGGTTATACCAAGGAGTACGGCGCCGAGAAGCTGCTGCGCGATGCGCTTGTGATGCCGATCTACGAAGGCACCAGCCAGATTCAGTCGCTGATGGCGATGAAGGATCAGCTCGGCCGCATCCTCAAGGCTCCGCAGGACTTCCTGAAGGACGTTGCCCAGACTCGATGGCGCAGTGTCTCTGCCGATGACGAGCTGGAACGGCGGGTCGCGAAGATTCGCGGCGCCGGCCTCAAGACCCTGCAGCTTGTCCTGCAACGCACGATCGCGGCCAAGATCAAGGACGTGCGACGTCTGCCGATGAGTGAGTGGAAGGCGGCCTTCGCGGACATGGATCCGAAGCGCGACTTCTCCTACGCCATGCTCCACGCGGAGCGGCTTACGCGCATCCTCATCGACTCGGCGATCACCGAGGTGCTGTGGAATCAGGCCAAAGAGCACCCGGAGCGTCGCGAGATTCTCGAGCGCTACATTGAACGCGCCGAGCCTCGCGTTCGCTTCCTGTACGACGAAATCAACACCACGGGAACGCGGCTTCTACGACGTCTCTCGCCGGATCAGGACTCGCGCGCAGCCGAGTAGTCGCGAGCGGGCGACGGACTCGCCGGGGCCTCAGGGGACCGGCGTGACGCTGAATGAATGCATGACTTCGCCGGAGCGCTGTACGGCCTCCAGCGTTGCGGTGCCGTCTTCGTAGACGACCCGCATGTAATGATGCTCGCCGAGTATCTGGGTCTCGATCTGATCCCAGGTCCCTACCCGGTTGAAACTCAGGAAGCCTTCGGACTCGAGCCCACCGCCACCGCCGCCGGTGGTGACCCAGGTGATGCCACCGCTGGTCGTCGGCGTGTGTGCGTAGAGGTGGTTGTGGCCGTTGAACACCAGGTCAAAGCCCTGGGATTCCAGCTGTCCTTCCAGAAAGGTCCTGACCGCAGGCCTCTCGAGGCCGTCGGTGAACGCGATGGCGCCGCCGTTCCACCACTCAATGCGAGGGGGATGGTGGAAGATGGCGATCTGAAACGACGAACTCAGGAACTGCGGCGAGGCGAACTGATCACTGAGGCAATCCCACTGGTCGCTGCCGACACCGAAGTCGATCTGCGTATCGACAAAGAGAAAGAAGAGTTCGCCGTAGCGCCAGCCGAAGCAGTTCTCTTCGAGGGGTTGAGAATAGTACTCCCGCCACATGTCGAAGGCTTCCTGCGAGTTCGAGAGCGAGAAGTTGTTGGCGTAGTATTCGTGGTTTCCGGTCGAGGCGAGAAAGGGAGAGTAGTTGCCGACGCCGAACATCGGGCCGAAGAGCTGCTCGCGGTAGTTGTCGCGGGACCCGGACTGGACCATGTCGCCGGCGCCGATGATGAAGTCAGGCTGGTCTGCGCTCATGCGGTCCATGACGCTCGAGAACACGCCGTCGCCGTCCTGGTTGTCGCCCCAGACGTTGAACTGGATGGGGCCGGCGAAGTCGTCTTCCGGCGCGGTCAGGAAGTTCCAGGTGTCGCTGACCTCTTCGCCCCAACCGACGCGGTAGTAGTAGATTGAGCCGGCATCGAGACCGGTCAGACGAATCTCGTGGCGCTTCGTGGTGCCGTTTCCATCGGCCCGCATGCCGAGCGCGGGTGTGGTGCCGTACTCGACGAAACCGAGCACATCGTCTTCGCTTTCCCAGCGCACGGTGACCGCGTCGCGGGTGACCCACATGAGGTAGGGCGGCGAGAGAAAGCTGTCGAAGTTGATGGGCCCCGGATCCCAGGTGTCAACAGCGACGTCAGTGTTCGTGTCGGTACCGGTGTCGCTGATTACGTCGGTGGGCGTGTCGGTACCGGTGTCAACGGCAACGTCAGTGTCCTCGCCGGTGTCGTTGTCCGTGTCGTCTGTAGTGTCCTCGACGGCGTCGTTGTCCGCATCGTCTGTGATGTCGTCGCCGGTGTCGTTGTCCGCATCGTCTGTGGTGTCGTCTGTGGTGTCGTCGACGATGTCGTTGTCCGCGTCGTCTGAGGTGTCCTCGGCGGCGTCGTTGTCCGTGTCGTCTGTAGTGTCCTCGACGGCGTCGTTGTCCGCATCGTCTGTGGTGTCGTCGCCGGTGTCGTTGTCCGTATCGTCGGTGATGTCCTCGACGGCGTCTTCTGGTGCATCCGGGGCGGAATCGAAGCCGGTATCGGCGCCGGTGTCGTTTTCGCTCCCGTCGGAGAGGCCGGTGTCGGTGGACCCGCTTTCAGGTGAGGGGTCGCTGCACGCAGACAGCGCAGAAAAAAGACACACGACAACAACCGCCAATATTCTGGCTGAGCTCATTCTTCCCCTCCATTCGGCGCTCGGATGCGCCGGACCATCGGTCCACGGTAGGCGAAGAAACAGCCGGAGACAATCGCCGGTGTCGGGCACGTACGCCGGCGTCCGCAGCGGTGGGGACTGCCGGGGTTCGCGGGCAGGGCGCAGTCATCGAATCGCAGACGCCCGGTGCTCAGCGACCTGCGCGGTCAAGGATGAGGTCGATGGCAGCCGCAGCCGCAGCGAAGCCGACGCTTCCCGTCACGTAGGACGCGGCGCCGTAGCCGTCCGCGCAGTCGAGTCGTGTCGGCACGCCGCCTTCGGGCGCGCTGCACACGTCGCCGTCAGCGGTCGGATAACGCCGCGCTTCGTCCGTATAGACCGCCGGAATCCCCCAGGGACCCTGCGACGGAAAACCGTGGTCCCGGCGAAGCCGCTTTCTCATGTACTTCAGGAGCGCGTCGCCGGCGGTCTGTGACAGGTCGCTGCGGCGAACTCTGGTGGGATCGATTCGGCCGCCGGCGCCGCCGCACACCACGAGGGGCAGGGCTCTTGTTCGGCATTCACATACAAGAAGCCGCTTGTTTCTCGCGTCGTCGATCGCGTCGACCACGCAATCGGCGGGACGTTCCAGGATCAAGGCGGCGGTGTCTTCGGTGAAGAAGTCAGAGACCACGTCGACGGTGCAGCTGGGGTTGATTCGCAGAACCCGCGCGGCCAGCACCTCTGCCTTTTGATTACCCACCGTGTCGCACATGGTGTGCAGCTGCCGGTTCGTGTTGCTGACGCAGATGTCGTCGAAGTCCACCAGCGTCAGCGCGCCTACGCCACTTCGTGCGAGGGCCTCGACCGTCCATGATCCTACGCCGCCAAGGCCAACGACAGTCACGGACGCGGCGGCGATCGTGGCCGCACCGACTTCGCCGTACAGCCTCGCAATCCCCGCAAACCTCTCATTCGCGCTCATGGGTCCCCGCAGCATCGGACGTCGAAATTGGCGCCGGGCCAGGTGGCCAAAGGGCGTCGCAGTGTCAACGATTTCCGGCAATCCCGAGGTCGGGACGGAGAGTCCGGTTGACAGCGGGCCGGCGCCGATAGACTGGCGTGCCGAGCCGAGTCACCGGCGGCAACGTTACACTTCAAACCAGCGACAGGGGACCTCAATGCCTTTGGCAGTCTACAAGATCATTCACATCTTCGCCTTGACCATGATTGTGATGGCAATAGGCGGCTTTACGATGCACTCCCTCAATGGTGGCACGAAAGATGGGAACGCGGCTCGAAAGTTCGGTGCAGCCGTCCACGGCGTAGGGCTGTTTCTCATGATCTTCAGCGGGTTCGGAATGCTCGCGCGCCTCGAGCTCGATGGGATGCCGGCCTGGATCATCGCCAAGCTTGTGATCTGGATCATCATCGCGGCGGCGTTGATGGCCCCGTATCGTGTGCCGAAGCTCGGAAAAGTGTTCATGTTCACCATCCCGGCGTTAACCGGCCTGGCGACCTACATCGCTCTCTATAAGCCATTCTGAGGCATCAGCGATCGAGCCGCCAACGGACCGGATCCGGGGCGGACGAATCGGCAGGTGAACGTCGCAGATACGCGGCACTCATAGGTGATACGATTTCGCTGCGTGCCGTGGTAGAGAGGCCGCATTCACGCAAACACTTGGGGGAAAGATGAGGCGGATTCTTGTCGTTGCGGCGATGGCTGTAGCTGTTTCTGTGCCAGCCACCGGTCTTGCCGGTGGCCTGGAGTTTCCGGGCGTCGGCGCACAGGGCGCCGGTCGTGCGGGTGCCAACCTGTTGCGGGTGGATGACGCGCTGTCATTGCATATCAACCCGGCAAATCTCGCGATTACACCCGGCGTACAGCTCTCTGCGAACTTCAACGTGATGTTCATCAGTCGCTGCTTCACGCCGACGATCGAAGAGCCGATCAACTACCAGAACAGCTACTTCGCAGGCCGCGGATCTGAGTTGTATGCACCAATCTGTAATGACGATACGCCGTTTCTGATTCCGCAGGTCGGACTCTCGTGGCGCGTCAGTCAGCGTCTGGGCCTCGGCATTGGTGTCATCGCGCCTGAGAACACGCCTTTTGGCGTCTGGGGCAGCGAAGTGGATGGTCGCCCGGGCATCGTCGACGGCGACTTCCCGACGGCATCTGTGGTGCGCGGCGACCTCATCGAGCAGAACACACCGCTCGCGTATCTTGCGATCGGCGCCGGCTACCAGGTGCACCCGCGCCTTCGCATCGGCGCCAGCTTGGGTGTCGGCATGGCCTTCATCAAGTTCTCTACCGCCGCAAGCACCGATCTTGAGCCGGCGCTGATCCCCGGCGTCGAGGTGACGGATGATCCGGTGGAGAACGTACTGACTGAAATCAACGCTCAGGACTACTTCGTTCCCCGCGCGCAGCTCACGATTGTCGCGGAGCCGGTCGATGGCTTCGAGATCGCGCTCAACGGGACCTGGAGCGATGACCTCAAGAGCACGGGTGACCTGACGGTGACTCCCTTTTACCTGCAGGAGAACCCGCAGGATGCGGTCACGCCGGATGCGGAGATCAAGCTCACCATTCCGCGTCCGCTGCAGCTGGCCCTCGGACTGCGCTATGCGTCTCGAGATACTGCACGTGGCGAGGACGGAGTTCGAAGCTTCGAGAAGGGAAGCAACGACGTTGGTGGCGACGCGCTTACCGACGAAGCCTGGGATATCGAGTTCGACGTGCAGTACGAGCTCAACTCTGCGGTCGATGCATTCACGGTGGATATTCCGGAAGGGACGACGGCACTGCTTGGCAATATCGAGGTCGAGCTGCCGAGCGCGCTTGAGCTACCGCAGAACTGGAAGAACCAGTGGTCGCTGCGCCTTGGCAGCGACATCCGCGTCATTCCGGATCACCTGGCGCTTCGCGCCGGTGTTTTCTACGAGACCCACGGTCTGGAACGCGGCCAGGAACGCTTCAACTTCCAGCCTTTCCAGCGCATCGGTGTGGGTGCCGGCTTTACCGCCCGTGCCGGACGCCTCGACTTCGTCTTCTCCTACCTGCATGTCCACGCCTTTCGCTTCGAGAACGATGCAGAGACAGCCGCAATCGAACAGCTCTACGGCATCTATCGCATCGGCGATGGCGATCCCATCGACGACATCAACGGCCCGGTCTTCAATCAGGGTCGTTTCGAGACAACGGCGCACTTTGTCGGCCTCGGCATCAACCTCCATCTTCGCTAGGCAGCGCTTCGACTACCGGGCTCTCCACAGACGCGGTGTCTTGGATTGACAGGCCCGGAGGATTGCGGCTAATCACCCCCGCTCCCAATGGGAACTCGGGGTGTGGCGCAGTCTGGTAGCGCACATGCATGGGGTGCATGTGGTCGCAGGTTCGAATCCTGTCACCCCGACTAAGTAAGTCTCTGGATTTGCTGCGAGTTTCGACTCGCTGCAGGCCCGGGCTTACGGCCGGTTTTTCGCCCGTCCCCCGATTGTCCCCCGCGGCCGCCGGGCGAGGGCGACGAGTGACCTTTCGGCGGCGCGATGTCGGTCCCGCGGCGTCACCAGGCCGGCCTGCGCCGAGGCTTCGTTCGGAGACCGGAGCAGGGCGGATCACCGGCACAGACGGCAGCCCGTCCGTGACCCGTGAAATTGCTGTCGTTAGCTCGGGTCGCAGCACCCGATCGTAGTAGTCGGCCATTGCTTCGGTGCTGTGGCCGGCGATTTCCATGGCGGCCGACCGGCGTGCGATTCAGTTGTATCGGCTGGCAGCCTCACCGCGCAGGCTGCTCGGGTAGAACGTATCCGGCAGCCCGAGCTCGGCGCGGCAGGTGCTCCAGCTCTTCTTGAATCGGCTGCCGGTCTCCGAAATGCGGCCGGTCTTCGACGGAAAGACGAGGTCGCAGCCATCTTGCGGCCGGGTGCCCTCGTGGCCGTACAGGCCGCGCATTTCCATGTGCCAGGCGTACATCTTCAGGATGTCGTCTGTCACCGGAAGGCGCAGGTATTCGCCCGTACGTGCGAAGCGCTTGTCCTTGGTGTCGCGGTGTCCAAACGTCGACTCAGTGCCGCGAATCAGCACAACACGCTCGGCGAGATCGAAGTCTTCCTCTCGCATGGCGAGTACTTCGCCGGGCCTGCGGCCGAGCACGTACGTCAACCACAGCGCGGCTCCCTGTCCCAGATAACGCCTCGCGCCGGTGCCTCTGCGCCGCCTTTCGATGGTTTCGACGTCGCGATCCAGATACCAGGCCAGCACCGCGGCGACATTGGCGTCGCCGACGGCGCGTTGCTTGTTCGGCGGCGGCGAGGCCGGCGAGATCAGGCGCAGGAAGGGGTTGTAG